>JAGLBQ010000083.1 GCA_023146675.1 Cocleimonas sp.
TAATTGGATTAAAAATACTAAAAAAGCCAGCAATACTAATAAAGACCACGATGCATTATCAGAGTCATTACCAAACATATAATGACGCAAGCCATCAAAGGACGTGTAAAAAGAAACGACACTTAAGAGTAAAACGATGGTTACATTAAGTGAATATTGCGGGTCTAGCAGAGTAACGTGTTTGAAGAAACTTTTAATGTTTTTGATCACCGACTACTTCCTGATTGCCTTTATGTTAAGGAGCATGCACGGAAATAACATCCCGAAATTCTTAGGAATCGGAGGCTGTTTCGTACGTTCCTAGTATTTTTTTTAGATAAGCGTTAATCCTAACAGAAAGCATACTTTGAAAGTACACCGCAAGTCAGGAATTAGTCCATTACCTTATACAGAGAAGAGAAGTTAAAATATGTAATGTGAGTAATATTTTTAGGATATGAATGAAAGAAATTGCTAAGGAACTTGCACGTTCCATAGCAAATAAATATTTTATTTTTTATTCCAAGATCTTTCTTTATCATCAAATAGTTCATTTTCACGTGCAACATAGGATCTACGCTTAGACGATTCAAAATAAATTCGACTCAATAATTCTGCCAATATTCCTGTGGTAAGAAATTGCACTGAAGCGATCATAAACAGCACGCCAATCAACAGTAAAGGTCGAGATCCAATATCCTCCCCCATTATAAATTTCTGCATGCCTAACCATATTAGTGATAATGAACCGATTGCGCCCAATGCTAAACCAATCGAACCAAAGAAATGTCCAGGACGGGCACGATAGCGCATAAAAAACCATACAAATAACAAATCTAAAATGACCCTAAATGTACGTGAGATTCCATATTTTGATTCACCACTAACGCGTTCTTTATGATTAACCACTCTTTCACCAATACGTGAGGGCGGCACTGACATCGCCACCCATGCAGGTATAAAACGGTGCATTTCCCCATATAAGCGCACATTTTTCATCACAGAAGCGCGGTAGACTTTAAGGCTACAACCATAATCATGCAGATAAACCCCTGTCACCTTTCCGATTAATTTATTGGCTATTTTAGAGGGAACTTTGCGCATAATGAGCTTGTCTTTACGCTTTTTACGCCAACCTTGTAGTAAATCTAGCTTACGATCACAAAGCTCTTTTACCATAGCAGGAATATCAGCAGGATCATTTTGTAAATCACCATCAAGTGTTACCAGCAAAGAGCCCAGAGCTTTATCAATGCCTGCTTGCATTGACGCTGTTTGACCATAATTACGTTGCAACTCAACCACACAAAGCGAATCACCAAACTCTGCTTTGCACTCACGCATTTTATCAACTGTTTTATCACTACTGCCATCATCAACAACGATTAGCTCCCACTCTAGTTCATAGTTTTTCAAAGCAGAATAAACTGCCTCAATCATTGCTCTTACATTGGTCTCTTCATTATAAAACGGCACAATAACACTAACAGTTTCTTCCACAAAAATATCCTGTTGTTGAAGCTAGATCTTACAGTCGCTTGAAAGCTCTAGATTAAAATTGCGCAGTATAACGCGCATGATTCATACAGACAAAGTGTACTTTTACACGAATCACTGGCACTTAAATAAGGATAAAACGTATGAATTCAGCGTAGGTTTAACTCGATTGATTACAATGACAAGGTTTCATTAATTAATAAAAAAAGGGGAAAACTAATGAATAAATACCAATTTTCAATACCGTCACTTGTACTCGCTGGATTATTTGCTACGGGTTGTTCGCAACAGCAAATACAAGAAGAGCCAGAGCCTATGCCAGCTCCTCCACCTATTATAGAACAGCCAGAGCCTATGCCTGAGCCTGTTATAAGACCCGCTCCTGTTATAAGACCTGCGCCTGTTGTAAGACCTAAACCTGTTAGACCTGCACCACGTCGTCACGTCAATCCTGACTGTCACTACCATCCAGCCAATTCTATGAGCAAGGCGCTTAAGCACTGCCATAAGAACCCTAAAGGCAAGCATCATTATGGAAACAGAGCGGTTAGAAAAGCTCCTCCAGCAAGAAGAGCGCCAGTAAAAAGAGCCCCCATAAGAAGAGCTCCTGTAGTGCAAAAACCACGCATAGATGTACGTGCATTACAAAGAAAACTAAAGTCTAAAGGTTATTACAAAGGACCTATTGACGGTGTTGTTGATCATGGAACTCGTGATGCATTGCAACGCTTTCAGAATCGTTAATCATTAAAACAATAAGTCTTTATTAGTTTATTTTGCCGTATTCATCATTCGATGTTTGCGGCATTTTTATTTCCCCTGAAACAAAATACACACACGCTTTTACAAAACAAAGGCGGGCAGGCATTTGAGCTATCAGCGAGTACGATTCGAAAAGTCACGTTATCACATGCAGAAATAGTGAATGAGCAACAACATAAAAATCAAGAATTACCTAAAAATACAGCAGGTTGTGCCGTTGAAATTGATGGGTGCATGGTTCCTATTATGAAAGCCAACGAAGAGGTCAAGGATAAAAGGAAGAAAAAAAACCGAAGTTTGAATTGAGCAAAATGGATGAAAATACAAAGGATGAAGAAAACCTGCCGAAAACATGGTATTTCATTCTAGGAATACCTCATTGATCGAACCTCAGGGGAAAATAAAACTCCTCCTATGGCTGAAATTATTCAGAACACTTCATGCCTGTGGATTATGAGAAGTTACAATAGATGGGAAATCCTTTAACAGCAAACCCCAGTGTTGTTTTATCAAATGGATGGGTGTACGTTAAATAATCAACCCTTTCAAGGTAATATTTTGTACTAAAATGTAGTTATTTAGCTGATGAATATGTTTAGTCAAATAATAGATAAGTTTATAGAGAAAAGCCCCATTACTGTTATGGCACAAGGGTTATTAGAACACTTACTCAATCAAGATAAGCTGGATGAGTGGTTTGAAAATAATAGTGGTACTCAATATACTCATAAACTTTTATTTTCTTCTGTTATTGATATTATGTTGTCAGTTGTTTGCCAAGCAGCCCTTTCAAGGTGAATAATTAGGCTGTTTTGAGTGCTTTTCGATTAATATTTTAGCATTTTATGGGCGGTGAAATATATTCAATTCAAAATAACTAATTTACCTGATTGATACAGGTTATAGTGATGAGGTAATTTTCATATCCAGTTTAATTTTTATTCAAAAAATTAATATTGATCGGTTTTTCACCTTGAAAGGGCTAGGTCTTGCTACCTAATGAAAAAAATAATTTTTAGCTTGATAATAGTGTATTTGTGCTGATTTTTTCCTGTTCTTGCTTATATCCGACTATTTAAAGTTTGAATTGATTACTCGTTAGTGGAGCGAAAAAAAATTGAATAGTTATACCTTATTTTTGATGCCGACAATTATTAATGTTCATTTAAGGTTGGCGTGTTACTTTTTATGAATCTACATAAATCAAAAGTAAACAACAAGGAATTCAAAATGAATAAAATAGCCTTCTAGCCCTCACAGCAGTACTTGCCAGTCCAGTAACATTAATGGCTGATATGGATCGATGCGATGCGTTTCATGTCATGGCGTTGATTTTAAAATCAAGGCATTTGGAAAGAGTAAAATCGTCAAAAACATGTCTGAAAAGGACTAGCTCAAGCTGGTGGGTTTGACCGATGAAAACATCGGTCTTTCGGTGGACTAAACACCTTTATTGGGTTGTGGACGTGCTAACTCGCTAATAATGTTGGTATCACACAGCATATTTATAGCTCATTCACAAAAGGGTTAGGGCGATCCTGACGTTTAACCTCAGGAAAAGGATTATTATTTAATTTAAGCTGATGCAGTGCTTTAAATACAGTACATAAGCCTTGCGCTGTTTCCTGCTTTTTAATACGAATTAGTTCTCTCAGTGCAAAGTCTATTAGTTCGCGCTTTTTTTTTAGCCCTGTTAATAAAAAAGCTTCAGTGGTTAGTTGGTCATTTAAGACTATATTTGTCAGCAGTTCCCGTTCCAATAGCAT
>JAGLBQ010000084.1 GCA_023146675.1 Cocleimonas sp.
AAGCTGCCTGCTCGGCAGTGAACTGCAATCATTCTACACTATTATCTAATAAAACAACTAATTAGGCTATATTTCTTATTTTTACCAATGAATTTTTAACCAATCCTATCTTATTGATTTTATTGTCAATAGTTTGCCTTCTAAAAATAAAGGTATAATTCCTGTTGTTGAAAGAAATTAATATCAACCACGATCAAGCTTACCCTTGCAGCCTTTATACTGCGAAGCATAAGTATTAGCGCGCCATTTTACTTTTTTAGCTGTTTTTCTTAACCACGCTTTTTTACGATAACTTCTGCGCTTATAAGCGCCCCAGCCTTCATGGTAATTTAGATATTGATGTTGGGCGTTAAATCGAGATATTTTATTGATTTTATTGGTTTTATTAATAAACCATCCCATAAAATCAATCGAGTCTGAAAAACTACTACGACTGGCTAATAGATTATTGGTTTCCGTTTTATAATCATCCCATGTGAGATCAAGTGCCTGAGAGAAGCCATAGGCTGAGCTTTTACGCCCAATAGGAATAATCCAAAAAAGAGTACGCATCGGGGGCGTGGCATTTTGACGAAAAGAGCTTTCCTGAAACATCATCGCCATTGGAACAGTGATGGGAACATTCCATTTTTTGCTAGCTTTCTTGGCGGCACTATACCAATGTTTTTTCTCAGCAAAAATATCACAAATATTATGTGCATTACGGGGAGGCTGATCGCCTGTTAATAAAGTCCATGCTAGCCACACAACTATGCCGACAAGGGCTATTTCAAAGAAAGTCCGTTTCATAAGAAATTTTCTGTATTAGTTTGATTTTAGAAGAAAAAACATCTCACAAAAATTTTTCAACATCCTTCATATGCTAGTTGACAGTTCTGTAGCTCGTATGCAGCCTAAGCGTAATACGGGAGCACGTAGAAATGCGCTATCCCGTATTGCATAAATTTCATACGGGTTACAAAAGTGTAAACAGCTTTTCTGTTTGTTGAAGGATGACTATTTTTTCAATCTTTTGTTGTATTTTGTGAGAGTATTTTTGGCATCCTTATTTTCCAGTTGATACTTTATTCCTTGGAATTACTGGCTCTAGTCCTGAGCTGATGGTACTTGAGGCTAAAGCCATTGATTCCATAAAGTATAAACTATTTGTTAAAATAGATAAGGATGCCAATATTTTCTACAACGTTAAAAAGCTCTCAGCTCCTTTCATGCGCATTAGCAAAATATCCTCAAGATCATCAGTCACAGAGTTAATAACCGATTCACGTGCTAATAATTTATCAGACCATGCTTGTAGGTTTTCTCTGCCATCAAGCAAATCCAGATTATAATGTTTTTTCAAAAAAGCGAGACGCATAAATAAAGGGGCAACGGATATATCAACCATTGAGAAATCATCACCATTAAACCAAGGACCGTTGACTTTGATTTTATCCAGTGTGGCTAGCTGATTATTGGCATCAAGAATAACCTCTGCGCCTGCTTCCTTTGTTTTACTCATCATGAGCTTAAAGAATGACATATAAAGCGGTGAGGTGAACTCCATCCACGCTCTATTCTGTGCTTTTTCTAATGGGTCACTAGGGTGTAATGATGGTGGATTAACTTCATCTAGATATTCACTAATAATGGCAGACTCAAACAGGACTTTGCCGCCTACTTCTAAAATAGGAACTTTCCCTGTTGGTGATAATTCTAAAAACCACGCAGGTGGCTCATCAAGATTAATATAGGCAATATCAAAATCGATATTTTTTTCTTTTAATAAGATAATACTGCGTTGTACAAAGGGACAGATTTTAAAACTAATGAGCCTTGGTTTTGCCATTGATAATATTTCCTAGTGGTTTTTATGGACGATAGAAGGCGGGGATTTTGGTATGGACGGTTCGGGTTGTCAATTATAAATGTCTAATTGCCCTTTTTTATGTACCGATTTTATGAAAGGATTTATTGGCATCTGTCAAAGGATGCCAATTTATTACACAATAACGCTTATCAAAAAGCTAGCTTAAAGAGGTGGATTGATAATTTTGTATTTTTAGCACATCTAAATATTAGCCAAACTATATCGCTTTAGAAAACTGCTGCTTACTCGTTTGGTTACGCTGATAAGCATCAAATACCATGCAAATATTACGAATCAATAAACGCCCTGTGGCAGTGACGATTATTTTATCATCATCCAGTGTTAATAAATCATCATCAGCCATTTGTTTTAATTCTTTTAGCTCCACCGAAAAATATTGTGCAAAGTTAAGTCCAAACTTATCTTCTATGCTATGAATATCAAGTTTAAAATGGCAACTTAATTGCTGGATAATCTGATGGCGAATGAGGTCTTCGCCGGTTGATGCTACGCCGCGAATAATGGGCAAATGTCCTTTATCAATTTGCTCGTAATAACCATCAATCCCTTTATCATTCTGGCTATAAGCATTGTCAACTTTACTGATCGCACTCACTCCCATTGCAACTAAGTCACACTCTGCATGGGTAGTATAGCCTTGAAAGTTGCGGTGTAATGATCCTTGTTGCTGTGCTTTGGCTAATTCATCATCGGGTTTGGCGAAATGATCCATGCCAATATAGACATAACCCGCATCTGTAAGCGCTTGAATGCCTTGTTGCAGGATAATGAGTTTATCTTCTGCCTGAGGTAGCTCATCGACATTAATGCGACGTTGTGGTTTAAAGAGGTGCGGCAGGTGCGCGTAGTTGAAGATTGAAAGGCGGTCTGGGGATAACTCAATGACGCGTTGCAAGGTTTTGGCAAAGCCTTCAACTGTTTGTAAGGGTAATCCGTAAATTAGGTCTATACTAATGGAATGCGCGTTATTGTTTCTACAGGCATCAATAATGGCTTTGGTTTCTTCAATGGGTTGCACGCGGTTAACAGCAATTTGTACTTGCTTGTCAACATCCTGAACGCCAAGACTAAAGCGGTTAAAGCCTACTTCACGTAATAGTTTAATGGTTTCTTGGCTAACGCTTCGGGGGTCAATTTCAATGGAGTAATCGCCACTATCATCTTCTAATAAATTAAAAGATTTGCGGGTGTATGCCATTAAGTCGGCAATCTGTTGATGATTTAAAAAAGTGGGTGTACCACCACCCCAGTGTAGTTGCTCAACAACACGTGATTTATCAAATAACTTGGCCTGAATATCTATTTCCCGATATAAATACTCAAGGTAGGTGCCTGCTTTGGAATAATCTTTGGTGGCTATTTTATTGCAAGCACAGTAAAAGCAAATGGTGTCACAAAAGGGGATATGAAAATAAAGAGATAGCGGTGTAGACTGTTTAGTGTTGCTGCTCGCAGCATGGTGCAGATAATTAGCTTCAGAAAAATCAGAAGTAAAGGCAACCGCCGTTGGATAAGATGTATAGCGCGGGGCGGTGGTGTTATAGCGTTTTATTTTTTCTGCATCGAATTTTATTTTCATTAGGCTCTCTTTCTGCGGGTCGTTTGCGGTAAGCTATGATAGTTGTTAGGCGGTTGTTTTAGCATTGATGTCTGTCAAAATATTTATACCCTTTATACTGAAGTGATGGGTATGTTTGTCAATATGTATTAGGAGGTGTTGCTTTGAAAAATATAAAGATTAGCTTGGGTTTTCTGGCTTTTTTAGTGATGGCATATTTTGCCTAGTAACGCGACTAGACCTGTATTAAGGTTTCATTATGTTCTATGCCTTATACTTTCAAAGAGTTTGCATGTATCTAACCGTAAAGTAACCAATCTGTTAGGTACTATGCTATTAGGGGAATTTAGAGGAAAAAGATAATGAGCGATTTTATTAATTCAGTGTTAAGTAATGAAACTATTAATACTGCTGTCAACTATGTCAGTGATTCTTTTATGAGTATTTTTATCCTAGGTGTGTTAACAGGTTGGCTAATAGAGTGGATATTTTATAATTTATTCTGGAAGCAACGTAAAAATAAAGATATAGCTGAAAAAGTAGTTAAGGAGAATAAAGAGCCTGAGAAAGTGGATACATCAGCTGAGGATAAGCAGGATAAGCAACAATCTGCTGAGAGTAACACTAAGGTATCTGATGAGAAACAGGCTGCACAGGAAGATACAGATTCAAAAGATGAATTAGTAAAGCAGAAGGTAGAGCAACAGGTTAAAGATGTAAAAGAAGAACGAACAGAGAACAAAATAGAAAAAGATCAAATGGAAATGCCTGAAAATACATCAGTAGAGCAAGAGACTAAAAAAGTTAAAGAGAAGCAAAAAACACAGCAGGATGTAGAATCAAAAGATAAGAAAGCAAGTAGTAATAATAAGGAAGAAAAAGCAAAGCCAGCAAAAAAAGCATCAAAACCTACTAAAGCAGATGATTTTACTAAGTTATATGGTGTTGGGCCTAGCATTGCTAAAAGTTTGAAGAAAATTGAGATAGACTCGTTTAAGCAACTGAGTGAATTAAGTGCAGATGTATTAGTTGAAAAATTAATTGCTAATGGCGCTAATGTTGTTAATAAAAGTGCAGTAGGGTCGTGGGCTGAACAAGCAAAACTTGCAAATGCTGGTGACTTTGATGGCTTAAAAGCATTTCAGAAGGAGTTAAAAAAGCTTAATTAATTCTCTATAGCTTTTGGGGTAAGATAGTCTGGGTGGGAGTTTACACTTTTATAGCGACGTAATACGGGATAGCGCATTGCTATGACCTTCCGTATTATGCTTAAGCTATATACGGGAAAAACTGACAAATAAAAGATGCCGAATATCTTTTATCAAAAAAAAGGGTAACTTTATTTCTTTAAAGTCCCTTACTTATAAATTATAAAAACAAGAAATATTTACTTAATTTAAGGATAACTAAATGAAAAACCCATTAAAAATAATTGGCTTATTTACCTATTTAATGGTCGTTTTTCTCAACGCCTTTGTTGATATTGGACATAAAATAATAATCCAAAATACCATCTTTAAGACCTATGATGGACAAGAGCAAATTATCTTTACCGCAATTGTCAATGCCTTGATCTTGCTCCCCTTTATTATGCTATTTACACCATCTGGGTATATTGCAGATAAATATCCAAAAAATATGGTTATGCGTTTAAGTGCTTGGTTTGCACTGGGAATTACCTTGTTAATCACCTTGAGCTATTACCAAGGTTGGTTCTGGTTTGGTTTTAGCATGACCTTCTTACTTGCTTTGCAAAGCGCTCTTTATTCTCCTGCAAAGTATGGTTTTATCAAAGAGCTAGTAGGCGAGCGTCGTTTGGTGCAAGGTAATGCCGCAGTGCAAGCGGTCACCATGTTTTCAATTCTTGCTGCAACTTTCTTTTTCTCGCTTTTATTTGAATGGTTATTAGCAGACGTTACATGGGAAAATAAAAATGCATTGCTAACCTCTATTGCACCTTTGGGTTGGGTATTGGTTGGGTTAACCTTGGTTGAAGTTTTCTATGCCTATCGCTTACCCGAGAAAAAGCCTGTTAATACAAAAATGCGCTTTCAGTGGAATGATTATCGCAAAGGTAAAACGCAATTACGCAATCTACGTATCGTTTATCGCCATCCTTATATCTGGTTATCCATTCTGGGTTTATCAATGTTCTGGGCAATATCCCAAGTAATGTTGGCAATCTATCCTGAGTTTGCTAAATCACAGCTTATGATGACTAATACTGCTGAGGTGCAGGGCTTAATGGCGTTGGCAGGGATAGGTATTATGATAGGTTCCTTTATTGCAGGAAAACTATCACGCAATCATATTGAAACAGGGCTGATTCCTGTCGGTGCAATTGGTATCACACTGGCTTTGGCATTTTTTGTGATGGTTGATTCCATTTTATTACAAGGTCTTAATTTCTTGTTTTTAGGTGTCATGGGGGGCTTTTTTGTGGTGCCTTTAAATGCATTGATTCAATATCATGCCAACGATGCACAACTCGGGCGCGTACTTGCCTCTAATAATTTAATTCAGAATATTGCAATGCTAAGCTTTTTGGTTATCACTGTTTCTGTGGCAATTGCTGGTGTTAGTAGTATTAATATTATCTGGTTACTCGTTTTGGTTGCACTGGCAGGCACGATATACACTATTTTTAAAATGCCAGAATCTCTGCTGAGCTTTATTCTGAATCGTCTTTTTGCTGCACGTTATAACATGACTATTTTGGGCGTTGAAAAAGTTCCAAAATCAGGGGGTATATTGCTATTAGGCAATCATATTAGCTGGATAGATTGGGCATTAGTACAAATAGCAAGTCCTAGAAAACTACATTTTGTGATCGAACGTGCCTATTATGAGCGTTGGTATTTAAAAGGCTTTTTAGACTTATTTGGTGCTGTTCCTATAAATAGTGGTGGTGCTGCCTCTTCATTAGAGACAATTAATGGCTTGCTCAAACAAGGTAAAGCTGTTTGCCTCTTTCCAGAAGGAGCAATTAGTCGCACAGGTCAGTTAGGCGAATTTAAACGCGGTTATGAGCGTGCAATTAAAGATACGAAAGCAAAAATCATCCCCTTTTACCTGCATGGTTTATGGGGGAGTCGTCTTTCACGCTCAACCCGTTTTTTTAGAAAAAACCGTCAATCTGGGTTTAAGCGTGATGTTATTGTTACTTTTGGTGACTCATTGCCTGCAACAACACCCTCCGATGAACTAAAGCGGCATATGTTTGATCTTTCTTTCCGCTCATGGGAGGAATCATCACAGCATATTGAGCCTATCCCTGTTCGCTGGTTAAAAACGGCGAAACGGATGAGGTTTCGCTTGGCAGCGACAGATGCTACAGGACAGCCGCTCAATAATTTTAAATTTATGACTGCTGTGATTCGGTTTTCATCACTCATAGCACAAAAAAGCCCAGAGCAGAATATTGGTATTTTAGTGCCTGCTAGTGTTGGTGGTGCGATTACTAATATGGCCGTTTTAACCTTAGGCAAAACGGTCGTGAATTTAAACTTTACCTCTAGCAAAGAGGCAATGCAGGGAGCCGTTAAAAGTGCTGAAATTCAAACAATCTACACATCAAAGAAGTTTCTTAAAAAGCTAGAGCAACGTGGCATCAATATATTAGAGACATTCCCTGAAACTAAGATTCTCTATCTAGAAGACTTCAAAGAAGAAATCCCAAAAAGTAACATGTTGATAACATTATTATCGGTGATGTTATTGCCAAGCAAAGTACTGCAATGGATGTATCTTAAGCCGATTGATAAAAATGCCACGGCTGCAATTCTATTTTCAAGTGGCAGTGAAGGCACACCTAAGGGGATAGAATTAAGCCATCTAAACCTCGCAACTAATGCGCGTCAGGTCGCTGATTTACTCAATATCAGGGAAACTGATGTCCTTATGTCAACCCTGCCAACTTTCCACGCCTTTGGATTGTTAGCGACGACCTTTATGCCATTAACAGAAGGTATTCCTATTGTCTGCCATCCTGATCCAACCGATGTCGTGGTCATTGCTAAAGCGGCGGCGCGTAATAAAGCAACCTTCTTATTTGGAACCTCAACCTTCCTGCGCTTATATACTAAAAATAGACGCGTAGAACCTTTGATGTTACAGACATTGCGCATGGTAATAGCAGGCGCTGAACGGCTAAATCCTGATATTCGAGACGCCTTTAGAGCAAAGTTTGATATTACTATTTTAGAAGGTTATGGCGCGACTGAAACGTCACCCGTTGCGAGTGTTAATATCCCTGATGAGCTGGATACAACGTATTGGAAAGTACAGTTAGGTAATACGCCTGGAACCGTTGGAATGCCCTTATTAGGCACAAGTATCCGCATTGTTGACCCTGATTCTATGCAACAATTAGCCACCAATGAGGATGGCTTGATATTGATTGGTGGTCCACAGGTCATGAAAGGCTATCTAAAAGCACCAGAAAAAACAGCTGATGTGATTGTCGAAATAGACGGCCAACGCTGGTATAAAAGCGGTGATAAAGGTCATTTAGATGAAAATGGTTTCCTAGCTATTGTTGATCGATACTCACGCTTTGCCAAATTAGGTGGAGAAATGATTAGCTTGACGGCGGTGGAAGATGCTATTCGTACAGCATTAGGAGATCCAGAATTAGAATTAATAGCGGTCAATATACCTGATGAGAAAAAAGGCGAAAAAATTATCTTACTGATTGCTAATGAAATGACCTTACGAGAATTGAAAACTCATTTACTTGAAGCAGGAGTGAACCCCATGATGCTACCTGCCAAGGTGATTAATGTGGAAGAAGTGCCTAAATTAGGCAGCGGTAAGACTGATTTTTCTTCAGCAAAAAAGGTTGTTTTAGCGGGGTAGTAAATACACTGAATCCAAACTTTCTTCCTTTGCGGGAAGAAAGTATTTGTTGAATGTGAGAGTTATAATAGAGAGCAACTATAGCTCCTGTTGTAACTTTTTTACAGCATGTCAGGATGTGTTTTAAAGTATTTTTAAAAATACTTTTTTAGGCTTTTTAAAAGCACCTAAAACTAACGCCCTGAATAGGTATGGTTGTGTTTACCTGTTCCTGCTTTATGCGTATGTTTCATTGAACGGGTAAATTTATTAGCAGGATGGGTATGTGTATTTGAGCTACCACTGCTACGAGGTGCGCAGGTATTGTGGCGATGTCTTTTATTACCCTTAAAATGTGAATGAGAAATTGCTTTTGTGTGTTGATTTTTTGGATGAAGATGTGCGTATGCATTGCGTTTTTTAGCTCCCGCTTTACAACTATAGCGATGAGTATGATGTTTTTTAGTACTTTTATGTGTATGGAAAATTGACTTAGAGCACTTATTGGCTGGATGACGATGAGAATTAACGCCACGTTTCGTTCCAGACTTACAGCTATAGCGATGTGAGTGATGGTTTGAGCCATTCGCATGTACATGAGTAACAGATTTTGTACATTTATTAGCAGGATGGCTATGGGAGTTTACATTGGGTTGTGTACCCGATGTGCAGCGATAAGCATGTGAATGCATCTTTGAATTAAGAACATGGGTATGGCTAACCGAATCACTACAGCCGTATGCTGGATGTCTATGGGTATTATCAGCAACTCTTATTTCATTTCCAACGGGAGAGCAACCACTGGCTACAAATCCTACAAGTATTACGCCTACTATTGATAGGTGTGTTTTTGTTAACATATCATCATCCTCTGATTGGTTAAAAAATTCCGCTCTTGACATCCCTTTATCGCTACTTGTTATAAAACTATGCACATTTTTTAAGATTATAAAATCCTGCTGTTGTTACTATTTTTTCCACCATATCAAAGAATTAAAACATTCACAAAACTGTTGATAAATAATCATTAATTTTATTGTTATTTGTATATTACTTAATCTAAAAGAGCCTTTTTCTTCAATAATTAATTTGCCTAATCTTATTAATCTAACTAAAGTTGTTCTTGAATTCGTATAATTTAATTAATTTAGGACTAGACAATGCAAATCGGCACACCGTTATCAGACTCAGCCCTCCGTGTTATGTTATTAGGCAGTGGGGAGCTTGGCAAAGAAGTGATTATTTCTTTGCAACGCTTGGGAGTTGAAGTGATTGCGGTAGACCGCTATGAAAATGCACCAGGTCACCAAGTAGCACATCGTTGTCATACTATTGATATGACGGATGCAGTCGCGCTACGTGAGATTATCGAAAGTGAAGCACCGCATATTATTATTCCAGAAATAGAAGCCATCGCCACCGATGAATTGGCTAAAATTGAAGTAGAAAAAATAGCCGAGGTTATTCCTACGGCTAGAGCAATCCAGCTCACCATGAACCGTGAAGGAATTCGTACACTAGCCGCAGAAGAGCTAGGGCTAGCAACCTCAAAATATGGTTTTGCTAATTCGCTGGATGAGCTGATTGAAATATCCAAAACAACAGGCTTCCCCTGCATTGTAAAACCTGTCATGTCATCCTCAGGAAAAGGGCAATCCACCGCGCATAATGAGGAGGAATTAAAACACTGTTGGGACTATGCACTCAGTGGTGGACGCGTCAATCATGGGCGGGTGATCCTTGAAGAAATGATTCAGTTTGATTATGAAATTACTTTACTTACCGTGCGCTCAATGAATGCTAATGGTGAGATTGAAACCTCCTTCTGCGAACCCATTGGTCATCGGCAAGAAGATGGCGATTATGTCGAAAGCTGGCAACCACAGGTAATGAGCAAAAGTGCATTGCAAGCCTCACAGGATATCGCCCAAAAAATTACGGATAGCTTAGGAGGGCGCGGTTTATTTGGTGTGGAGTTGTTTATTAAAGGCGATAAAGCCTATTTCTCCGAAGTCAGCCCGCGTCCGCATGATACAGGCATGGCAACTATGGCAACCCAGTTTCAAAATGAATTTGACCTACACGCCCGTGCTATTTTAGGCTTGCCAGTCAATACCGCATTGCATTCAATCGGCGCAAGTGCTGTGATTTATGGTGGGATGGATGCTGAAGGGATTTCATTTTCAGGGTTGGAAAATGCCTTAGCAGATCCTGATGTAGATCTGCGTTTGTTCGGTAAACCAGAAGCTTATCTGCGTCGTCGTATGGGGGTTATATTAGCAAGGGCAGATGATACTGATAGTGCGCGCAAAAAAGCTAAACAAGCTGCGGATAAGATTAGTACGCATTTATTAGTGTAGAACAGAGGTGGAATCTTATCGTAGGATCGGATAAATGATAATGATTCAACAATTAAGGGCTTTAACATGAACTGGATTATTTCCTATCGCTGGTGGATTATTCTATCCAGCCTAATATTTACCTTCTTGATTGCCAGCGGGATGCAAGACCTTGCCTTTAATCCCGACAGTCGTGTCTTTTTTAGTGAGGAAAATCCACAGCTCATCGCGCTAGAAAATCTTGAAGACACCTTTAATAAAAATGAAAATGTCTATTTAGCAATCCGTCCGAAACAGGGTGATATTTTTAATTCTACCACACTGAAAATCATTAGAGAATTAACCGCTGAAAGTTGGAAAACTCCCTATTCCAGTCGTGTGAATTCCATCACCAATTATCAGCATATGTCCGTTGCTGGTGATAATCTTTTCGTTGCTAATCTGGTTGCGGATACGGATCTATTATCAGAAATAGAAATCAGTGAAATTAAGCATATTGCGCTAAATGAACATGCGTTAGTACATCACTTAGTCAACCCCAAAGGCACAAAGAACTCACAGGACTTGATTTAATTGAATACTCTGTTCCCTCGGGCAAATCAGGGGGTATTAGTAGCCCAGAATATTTAAAAAACTTAGATGAACTGGGCAAATGGTTTGAGCGTCAACCTGATGTTATGACGGTAGCAACCTTTGCAGATACCATGAAGCGCCTCAACCAAAATATGAATCAGAATGATCCTGCGATGTATAAAGTACCAAAATCATCAAATCTGGCAGCGCAATATTTATTATTATACGAAATGTCATTGCCTTATGGCATGGATCTCAATAACCGCATTGATGTTGATAAAGCCAGTACACGTTTAACCGTCATTCTGCAACGAACCTCAGCAAAACGACTGCGTGACTTGGATGAAGACGCAAGAGCATGGATGAAAAGCAACCTACCTGAACATATGTTTTCTTATGGTACTGGGCTATCGGTTGTTTTTGCGCATATTTCAAAACGTAATATTGATACGATGCTAAAAGGTATTTCATTAGCGTTAATTTTGATCTCACTTATCCTGATTTTTGCTCTGCGTAGTCTCAAATATGGGTTGATTAGCCTAATACCAAATCTATTTCCTGCTATTTTAGCCTTTGGGCTTTGGGGGTATATTGATGGTCAAATTGGTTTGGCAGTTGCGGTCGTTGCTGCAATTTCATTGGGGATTGTTGTCGATGATACGGTACATTTTCTAACTAAATACCTACGCGCCAGAAAAGAGAAAAAACTATCCGCAGAAGATGCGGTAAGATACTCCTTTCACACGGTAGGCGTAGCCATAGTGGTGACCTCAATGGCAGGTTTTGCTGTGTTGACACTGTCAGGATTTTATGTGAATTACTCAATGGGCGTACTGACTGTTATTGCTATTTTATTTGCATTGATAACAGATTTCTTCTTTCTGCCGCCGTTGTTAATAGCGGCGGATAAGGAGCGTGCGAAGGATTAGTTAATAAATACAGCTTTGTTATATGGATGCTTTTTGTTTGACCTGCTTATAGATAACGCTATTGGTTGCAATTATCCAAATACCTATCACCAAAAAATTAAGCTTCTGAATCATAGGAAGTGCAACGGTATAATATCTAGAGAAAAATAAAGAATAACTCAAGAGACTTAGAAAAATGGCAACGCAAGCTAGAAAAAATAAGTGCATATAACGTTGCTGATAGATGTTAATTAGTGCCAGTGAAAATGCGACTAATGAAAAAACACCTGCAAGTAATAAGCCTATATTATGATAGCCATCAATCAATAAGAGTAACATGCTCATAATGCCAAGACTTCCTGATAGTTGAATCAAACGATGCTGTTTTGGATTAGCATGAATATGTGTAGAAATGATCCAGAAAATACTCACGCTAATCGCAATAACTAACATGGCAGCACTTGCTATTGCTTGAGCGGGATTATTTTTATTTGTAATCGTTCGGTCATCCAACAAGTCGCACCAATAGTTTTGCAGCCAGCTAAAAGATGTTAAATTGTGATCAAAATACGAGCCTCCAGGATAGAGCAGGGTGGCATAATAAAACAGTAGCGCAAAGGCGACTACTCCAATTGTTGGCGATAATAGCCATATTTTTATGCCTAACTTCATTATTTAAGTTTGCGGAAGTTTTTAGCGGATAGTGATAATTCTTCATCAGCGATCATTTTGTCATAATCGATTGAAATCTTTTCTGGATAGCCGTATGTCTCATTGTATTTCACGGTAATTAGTGCCGCCTTTCTATCAATCGCATCCTGTATTTTGATAAAAAAATAATCTATATTTTGCTTATTGTTTTTAAATTTATGATCTAGTGCCTGCTTGCTGTCTTTCCAGTGAGCATTAACCACCTTATTGTTATTAACGGTTGTTATTACTTCTTTAGTGAAATCTCGCATGCAAAAACAACTGCGTTGAAACGTGTATCGATAATTTTTGATATTCGCCTGTTGCCAGCGTTGTTTGTATTTATTGAGTGTTTGTTGGTAGGGGGAAATAGGTTTTTCAGGTCCAGCAGGAGGACTTCCTCCTGTTGAGTTACAAGCAGATAGGAGACTAAGCATTGTAAAAAACAGGAATATTTTCATAGAAGATTCTTTTATATTAAGTAGTAGAGTGAGCAAGGGGTAGCGCATCCACTAGAGTTCAACGGTTAATGGCTGTATGCTGCACTTATTGGCTATCAACTTAAAGCGGG
>JAGLBQ010000085.1 GCA_023146675.1 Cocleimonas sp.
AGATAATAACGGAAAAAATGCATTTCATCAGTAATAGTGAAAACAAACCGTTTGCAGTCAATAAAATACAGTGTAATTATGACTAGATCTCACCAAGGACAAGACGTTATGAACGCACCAATAATAAAACCACCACAATTTCCTAGCAATGAATTTTCTAATCGACGTGATCAATTACTGCAAATGATTGGCGCAGATTCTATTGCCATTGTGCCTTCTGCATTGCTTAAAATTCGTAACCGTGATGCGGAGTTTCCATTTCGTCAAGAGAGTGATTTTCTCTATTTAACCAATTTCAATGAGCCTGATGCGGTAGCCGTGTTTGTTCCTGAGCGTGAGGAAGGCGAGTATATTTTATTTTGTCGTGAGAAAAATGAAAAAACAGAGCGCTGGACAGGTCGTATGGCAGGTCTGGAGGGAGCCGTGGAAACCTATGGTGCAGATGATGCGTTTCCGATTGAGGATATTGACGATATTGTGCCAGGCTTAATGGAGAATCGTACCGCCGTGCATTACAGCATGGGGGCTGATCCTGTCTTTGATCAACAGGTGATGTCATGGGTGAGTGGTTTGCGCACTAAAATTCGTAGTGGCGTGAGAGCGCCGCATGAATTCGTTTCATTGGATCTGATTTTACATGATATGCGCTTGTATAAATCACCATCAGAGCATAATTTTATGCGCCATGCGGCTAAGGTCTCTATCGATGCGCATCAACGCGCTATGCAACGCTGTCAGGATGGTTTATATGAATATCAACTTGAGGCAGAAATTACGCATGAATTTCGCAGTAATGGCATGGATGCGGCTTATACCAGTATTGTGGGTAGCGGAGAAAATGGCTGTATTTTGCATTATATTGAAAACAATGCGCCCTTGCGGGATGGTGATTTGGTCTTGATTGATGCTGGGTCAGAGTATCAAGGCTATGCCAGTGATATAACTCGCACCTTTCCCGTCAATGGAAAATTTAGCGAGCCACAACGACAACTTTATCAAATCGTATTAGATGCACAAGCAGCTGGAATTGAGCAAGCGAAAGCGGGTAATACATGGAATCAACCGCATGAAGCTGCGGTAAAGGCAATTGTTACAGGCTTATTGGAATTAGGATTGCTCAGTGGTGATCTTGAAAGTATTTTAGAAAAAGAGAAAAAGAAAGAAGTAGAGCAGGCAAAACAAGCGAAGGAAAAATTAAGCCATCGACACCAAACTCCTTTGATAAATGAAGAAAATGACATTGATAAAGAACTAAGTTATAAGCAATTTTATATGCATAAAACAGGTCACTGGCTAGGACTTGATGTCCATGATGTGGGTGATTATAAAATTGATGATGAATGGCGCTTACTAGAGCCTGGCATGGTAATGACGGTCGAGCCTGGGCTTTATATCTCACCCCATAAAGATGTGGATAAAAAGTGGTGGAATATTGGTATTCGCATTGAAGATGATGTGTTGATTACACAAAATGGAAATGAGGTGTTGACGCAAGAGCTGGTTAAGGAGGTTGATGATATTGAGCGGTTTATGCAGTAGAGGTCGCTGATTTTGTTTATTGCTGCTCCTTACTATTAGGCTCAGCAATATTCAGAATCACCTCGACAATTAATCCTGGCTTGTTATCCCCGAGCACAATCTCTGCTTCATGTTGATTCATCACTGCCTTTACTAAACTCAATCCTAAACCATTTCCAACACTAGTGCGTGCATTATCTAATCGTACAAAGCGCTTAAATACGTGCTCTCTCTGGTCTTCTGGGATACCCTCACCCGTGTCACTGATTGTTATAATAATGCTGTTATTGTGGCGACTTCCTTTTAAGTCAATATGACCTTTTTCTGAGCTGTATTTTACGGCATTATCAATCAGATTAGTGAATGCCTGTGCCAGTAATTGCTGATTTCCTCGTACAGTTAAATCCTCTTCTATGTGATAGCTAAAGCTGATATTTTCTTCCTCTGCAACAACTTCATAGAGTTCACCTAAGCTATTCATCAGCAGTGAAAGGTCTACTTTTTCTAGATTACCTTTTGCGCCTGATTCTGTTTGTGCGATATTAAGCAAGGAGTTGAAGGTATTAATGAGCGTATCAACATCTTCAATCGCATCCTGTTGGGATTTTTGATAATCAACGGTATCAGGATTTTTTAATAAGGTTAATTCAAGACGGTTACGCAATCGATTCAAGGGGGTGCGCAGATCATGTGCTAGATTGTCGGTGACTTCGCGCATACCTTGCATGGATTGCTCTAAGCGTTGCAGCATGCGATTTAATACCAGACTTAAACGATCAAATTCATCATTACGGCGAGTGGAGGGCATGCGCTGGGTTAAATCACCTTCGATAATCTCCCCTGCTGTCTTGCGTACCGCATCAATGCGCCTTAATACACTACGTCCCATTAAAATTCCGCCCAGCAAGGCAAGGGTAAAGATAATAGCAATGGCACTAACAACCACGCTAAATATTTTATTTAACAAACGTTTTTGCTGGTTTAAGTCTGCTCCAACCATTAAGAGATGCTTCGTTGGTAAGAGTGTCAACAAGACGCGGGCGGGTGAGTCTTTTTGCTTGGCGGGAATCATATGTGAAATCGCGCCTAGCGTCATGGTGGTATAAGCTTGTCGTCTATCTTTGGTGATGTATTCTGGCTTAAAGGATTTATTAATATCACGCCCACGACGATCAATTAAGGCATAGATAAAAAAGGTGGTGCTGGAGTCAGTATTGCGGCGCTGGATAGTTTGCGCCAAGGCATCAAAGCGTCCTGTATGATAGCGATTCATTAATACATCGGTTTCCAGACGTAAACGCTGATCAGTTTGTTGTTTGATTTGACCCGCAGCAACCCAGTAGATCAAGGAGAGTGCAATGGTCGCTATCATGCTAAAGAGTAATGCGTAGATGAGCGATAAGCGAAATGCAGTTGTATTGAGGAGTTGGCGAAAATTAGAAATTTTATTCATTTACAGGGTCGGTGAACAAGGGTTTTTGAATATCTTTAGAGTATAATATCTCTGGGTATTCATCCTCCCGTATTCCACTTAGCTCGTATGCAACCTAAGTGAAATACGGGTCATGCCTTTACTCATTTTCATCAGGATCATAAAGTGAATAGCCCGCACCGCGTACGGTATGCAATAAAGACTTACTAAATTCACGATCTATTTTTGAGCGCAGACGACTGATATGCACATCGACAACATTCGTCTGTGGATCAAAATGATAGCCCCAGACTTTTTCTAACAGCATGGTACGCGTTACCACTTCACCTGCATGACGCATTAACTGTTCTAGTAAAATAAATTCTCGTGGTTGCAAATTCACAACCTGTCCCGCACGTGAAACACTGTGTTTAATCAGATTCATTTCTAGATCACTCACGGTTAACACACTTTGTTCTTGTGCTGGCTGTGAGCGTCGCATTAATGCTTGCAAACGTGCCATCAGCTCGCTAAAGGCATACGGCTTGACCAAATAATCATCACCACCAGCTTGCAACCCTTCAACACGATGATCCACTTCACCTAATGCACTAAGAATTAATACGGGTGTGACCACACCCTGTCGGCGTACTTCCTTGATAACTGATAAGCCATCACGTAACGGCAACATGCGATCTATTACTAATACATCGTATTTATTATGTAAGGCTAATTGCAACCCTTCTTCGCCATCTTCAGCATGGTCGGCAATATGCCCACTCTCGCTTAAACCCTTCTGTATAAAGGATGCAGTTTGTAAATCGTCTTCTATTAATAATATATTCATGATGGGAATGAGTATACGGTAGGAATTTAACTACCTTAATTAATCTTCCGTAATCTAGTGGAAAAGAAACGGCAAGCCCGCATATGAAAGACTAGGCTTACTTATATGGATAGGAATTAAAAATGACAAGAGCAATAACACAACAAACAACAATAAGATTAGGAAAACTGCTAACGGCACTCTTCATGGTGTCGATATTAGCGGTTATCAGTACCTCAAAGGTAGAAGCATTTGAGCTACCTGATTTAACCACTTTAATAGAAAGCAATCGTAGCGCAGTGGTTAACATTAAAGTCGAGAGTAATGGTGGGAGCAACTACTCAGCAGAACTAGAAGGTTTACCCGATGAGTTACAGCAGTTTTTCAAAAATATTCCACATTCTAAAATGCCAAAACGATTTGGTAAGAAAAAGCATCCTAGTAAAGGATATGGTTCAGGCTTCATTGTTTCTGCCGATGGCTATGTCGTTACCAATGCACATGTGGTTGAAGATGCGGACTCCATAAAAGTAACCCTCAGTGATAAACGTGAACTAGAGGCAAAGCTGATTGGTAAAGATAAAGGCAGCGATATTGCGTTATTGAAAATCGAGGCTAAAGGCTTACCGAAACTTGAATTAGGTGATTCGTCAACACTAAAAGTTGGTCAATGGGTGTATGCAATCGGTGCGCCATTTGGACTGGACTATACTGCAACCCAAGGCATTGTCAGTGCATTATCACGCCATTTACCTGATGGAAATTATGTGCCCTTTATTCAAACCGATGTATCCATTAACCCAGGTAACTCTGGTGGTCCATTATTTGATCTGAATGGCAAAGTGGTTGGTGTTAATTCAATGATTTATAGCCGAAGTGGTGGCTATATGGGGGTTTCATTCTCAGTCCCTGTTAACTTAGTGAAAAATGTTACTGACCAGCTAAGAACAAAAGGATATGTGAGTCGTGGAAAATTAGGCGTACATATTCAAGATTTAAGCCAAGAACTAGCGACATCATTTAAACTGAAATCTCCAGAAGGCGCACTCGTTGCGAAAGTAGAACCTGATAGTCCCGCAGAAAAAGCAGGGATTATTACAGGCGATGTCATTATTGGTTATGGTGATGAATCCATTCGCTCTGCCGCAGACTTGCCGCCTTTAGTGGGTGATACACTGATTGGTAATGAGGTTGCCGTGAAGCTTATTCGCAATGGTGTTGAGAAGTCTATTGGCGTAAAAGTTGGACAGCTTGATAACAAAGCAGAAAAGGAAAAG
>JAGLBQ010000086.1 GCA_023146675.1 Cocleimonas sp.
GTGCGCAACCGTTAAGATTTATTAGTGTTATTTATGCAATTAAAAAGGCTACCGTTTGGTAGCCTTTTTTGTTTTCACAGCAAAATAATTACACTGTAATGCATCAATTCCTGCAAAGATAACGGTATCCTCCTGTGGCAATTTGAAAAGTACTGTCTTTAATACCGCTAATTATAACGACATCTCAACAAATTGACACGAATTGCTACAAAATCTATAGACATAAAAAACCCGCTAGAGTGCGGGCTTCAGTACGTTCGCAGATGGTAGCGAACTGTGTCTTGGCGGAGAAGGAGGGATTCGAACCCTCGGTACGGATAAACGTACACACGCTTTCCAAGCGTGCTCCATCGGCCACTCGGACACTTCTCCTAGGTTTCACTTTTCTTAAGCAAGGAAAATGAAAGGTTGCGAAGCTTATATTAGTTTTAGCGATTAGACAAGTATTTGGAAGTTTCTAAAGAGTGAAATCTATGAGTGCTTGTTATCTGTCTAATCAATTATATTTTTTAAACACTTGCATCAATTACTTTTATAAGCGGTTCTTAATTCATGATAAGTATGCCTTTTTTGCTTTGCTTAATTTTTCCTTCTCCTCTAGAATGGTGTAAATCACCACTACATGGAAGAATGCAATGTCAAAGGATAAAGACAGTACTACTTTGCAGGAATATTTTATCTCAGGAATAGTTATCCTATTCTTTGGGCTTCTTTATTTATTTTTATCAAATGATTTCAATGTTGGTTCAAGCAAGGATAACTTGTTACCAACCCTTTTTGTTGCTCAAACCGCACCGCCTAATAGTCTAGCTGATAGACTTTCTGCTAATGATTTAGATGAGCCCGAGAATCAAGACGATAACAATCGTAAAAAAGCAGATGCTTCTTCAACCAAGGATAGCTCTGAAACTGCACTAAAATCCCCGACTCAAGCTAATGCGATTCCCCCAAAAGATCCTGCCTCTCAACAAGTAGCCACAATGGATGCTTCTGATAAAGAGGTGCAAGAGCCTCAACAACCAACATCAGTAGAGATTAATCCTACTCCAGCAGCAATAGAGGAAAGCGAACCAAAATCACAGTTTCAACCACAAGTAGACCCAGAACCAACGACTCCATCAGATGGAGGAGTCCGCTTAGATGATACTAAAGCGAATGACGCTAAAGCAGAGGAAGAAACTGATGTTACTTCACAAGATCCTGACGGTCTAATCTATAAGCTTCCAAATGGCAAAACAGTTGAGATTGCAAAAAATGGTTTTGAAAATAATCTCAAGCAAGCTATCAATAATGGTGATGTTGGCAAACCTATTATTTTTGATCGCGTCTATTTTGATTCAGGGTCTTCTAAGCTTAAGAAACAATCTGATTATCAAATACAAGCAACAGCCGCTCTACTAAATACCCATAAAGAAATTAATATTGCCATTCGAGGTCACTCTGATAATAAGGGGTCTCCTAAAAATAACTCTATTTTGTCTCTACTTCGTGGTGGAAGCATGAAAAAAGCATTAACCGATTTAGGTATTGATCCGAGCCGAATACAGATTGAAGGTCTTGCTGATCAAGAGCCAGTTGCATCAAATAAAACCAAACGAGGACGCAGGAACAACCGCAGAATTGATTTAGTTATTAAGGGGAAGAGTTAGCCTTAATTAAACGCGAAAGAACAAGCCCCTTAGAAAGATCCATAGCATCGTTATCTTTCGACATTGAAAAATCATAACTATTTAGTACAAATCTAGGTAGTTACAAAACATCTTACTAAACACGGAGTATTATCATGGACGGTATTTTATCGACTATAACAGGAAGTCTGGGATCGCTAGGTTCTGGTAAATTAGGTCATGCCCTAATTGGGTTATTGATCCTGATTATTGGTCTATTGGTTGTTAAATTTATAGCGGGAATCTTTAAGAAAATATTAAATAATGTTGGTTTTCTTGAGCGTACTAATCTTGCAATGCCAATAGCTTCGCTGATCAAGGCTATATTAACCATTTTTGTTTTAATGGCTGTCTTACAACACTTTGGTTTAACGGATGTATTGGCTCCATTGAAAAGTATGGTCAATAAGTTTCTTGCTGCTATTCCAAATATTATTGGTGCTGGTGTTATTGGTTATGCGGGCTGGGTTATCGCTAAAATTCTATCTGAGTTAGTCGGTGTTGCTCTGAATAAAGTCGATCGTAGTTTATTAGAGAAGACGGGTAATGACAGTATTAAAATTTCTAAAATCGGCAGTTCATTTATGTTTGCTGCCATTTTACTACCAATTGCGGTTGCTGCACTTGGTGTCTTAAATATCCCCGCAATTACTGTTCCTGCTTCTGACATGATCAATAAACTAATGGCTGCTATTCCAAATATTATCGGAGCAGGCATTATTCTAGTGGTTGCCTATTTTGTTGCTAAGTTTGTGATTTCAATACTATCCTCAATCCTTGATGGACTGAATATTAATTCAATGCCCGCAAAGCTAGGCATGCAAAGTGTATTTTCCGAGACTTTCACACTAACAAAATTTATTGGCGCTACCATTATGTTTTTCTCAATGCTAACGGCTATAATAGCGGCTGTTAACACCTTGGGAATTGATATTATTTCTGACATTTTTGCAGAAATACTACTGTTCGGTGGTGGCATTCTTGTTGGTGGTATTATTCTTATTATAGGCAACTTCCTAAGCTCACTGGCTTATATTAAGTTATCCGCATCAAATCCAACACTTGCTGGGGTTGCGCGTATAGCAATACTTGGTTTAGTCTTAGCGATGGGTCTAAGAGCAATGGGTCTTGCTGACAATATCGTTAATATGGCATTTGGCTTTACGATTGGTGCGGTAGCGATTGCAGCCTCACTCGCCTTTGGTTTCGGTGGTCGTGATGCAGCAAAAAAGATTGCTAATAAATGGGCTGATAAGTTTTAATAAATCCTAAATTTCAGATCTGAAAAAGCCCAGTCTTATGCTGGGCTTTTTTGTAGTTATTTCTTGCAATAGCGTACATTGGAATAGCTCATTGCAGCTTAGCTTGTCGAGCATCGCGAGATAAAATGTTACCCAACACTTTTACTAAGAGTCCTCAAACATTTGAAAATAATGATCCAAGTTATTTTTTAGCTCGCGCATTTCCTTATTAATTTGCTGCTGTTCAGGTCCATTGTATTTCAACTCTTCCAGCAATATACGTGATAAATTCTTATTCATTCGCTTTAACGGACTTTTAATTAAGATATATTCTTTAGGTAAAGGAACAATGCTTTTAGATTCTTCGGTAGCGGCTTCCACCCCCCCTTTTTTAGCTGCACGTATAATTTTTCTCGCTTCTTTTACCGTTTTATCTGCAATCAGAGGCAGAACATCTTCCTGAATATCCTTATCCAGCGTAATAATGGCATTCGTTTGAGTGGCATTTAATTCACCTGATCCGCGCGCTGTTTTTACAGCATCAGATGCCAACTCATCCCGTTTAATCGCACTTTTAATCACCGATTTTGAAAGCCCTGTCTTATCAGCAGTAATCGCTGCAAAAGAATCAGTATCAAGTTTATCCTTCTCTTTTTGCTTCTGTTTGTTTTCAGGGCTTAGCTCTTCGCTAGATAAATCAATTTTAATCGCAGATGGATGTAGCTGCTCATAAATATCCCTCCCTCTATTTAAACACTTCTCAAATTCTAATTTACTCAAGGGTGTGCGCACTAGGTTTTCATCAATAGATATCAACTCTTGTTCAAGTGAGTCACCCTCAACAATATGTACGCTAACCTCTGTCCAACTTAACTCAGATAGCGCTTGATAACGTCGTGCTCCCGCTAGTAATTCATTATCACTATTAACAGTAAGTGGGTTAATTAGCCCAACCTTTTCAATGCTTTTTTTAAGTGTTTCCACATCCGTATTAACTCTTAAATACTGGCTATTTCTTTTTATATCGGCTAGCGGTAGCATGGCTAAGTTCAAGGGATTTTCCTTTTAAAATGAGTAAGGGGTAAAGTCAGCGCGCGTTATTGTAGGCAAAACAAAGTGATGTTGCTATGAGAATCTGTCAAAAAATTATGACGTGCTTTACCGTGTTTTATAACCACTGTAACGGGTGTGATTCAAAGTGTGAGAATCTGTATCCACAAGAATAAAGAAAAATATTAAAAGTGAGTGAAGAACAAGATAGCACTAAAACGACTCATCTTTTGGCATCTCCACTTGTCTCATAAAAAACGATCAGAATTTAATCGATTAAATTCGCTCGTTTATCTGTGTTGACCTGCTTAAAAAACTCCCTAACTGTTACTAATAGATTTACGACAAAAGATCATTTTTTGCTCTAAATAAATCATAAAAAATAATTTTAGGAGTTTCTATGAATCATCTAACCACTCTATTTGCATTTACTGTGCTGGCTTCTTCAATGACGGCATGCCAGTCAACCACTTCAGAGTCAATATTGCCTGTTAATAATAACAGTTCTGTTGATAAGCAACTTAAACAAATTATAGCTAAACATCGCTTAACAGGTGATGCGATGCAAGGTCGTCGTACGTCCGATATAGAAAGCCCTCAGGCACAATTAGGTATGCGTCTTTTCTTTTCCAAATCATTGGGAGGTGATCAAGATTCTGCCTGTGTTACCTGCCATCATCCTGCGCTTGGTGGTGGTGATAATCTTTCATTATCAATTGGGGTAGCGGCGGAACGTCCAGAACTTCTAGGAGAAGGTCGATTAGTTGATACAAACTCTCAGCTTAATGGTGTGCCATCTGTACCAAGAAATGCACCAACAACGTTTAATATAGCCGCATGGGATGAGGTGTTATTTCATGATGGGCGTGTGGAAAGCTTAGGAAAAACACCTGCTGCTGGAGGTAATGATCAGCAAGGCATTCGCACGCCTGATGTTGCTTTTGGTCTTGCTGATCCACTTTCTGGGGATAATCTTGTGATGGCTCAGGCTCGCTTCCCTGTTACTTCTCCTGAGGAGATGAAAGGATTTGTTCATGAAACGAAAAGTAATGAAGAAATACGTGAATATTTAGCCAGCAGAGTAGGTGATTATGATGAAAATCATGGTGGCTTGGTTGTGCCCAGCTATTGGCTAAAACAGTTTCAACAGGTTTATCAAGCGCCTACTGCCTCAGCAGAAACATTGATTACAGAGCAAAATATTGCATCGCTTATTGCTAGTTATGAACGTTCACAAGTGTTTACGAATACGCCTTGGCGACGTTATATCGAAGGTGATAAAACCTCACTTTCTGCATCAGCAAAAGCGGGAGCTGTCTTATTTTATACATCGAAGCAAAAAGGCGGTGCAGATTGTGTTGCTTGCCATCGTGGTGATTTTTTTACCGATGAAAAATTTCATAATATAGCGACACCACAGATTGGTAATGGTAAAGGCAATGGTGCAGATGGTAGTGCTGATTTTGGACGCTTTCGAGAAACGGGTAGTGAAACAGATAAATATGCGTTTAGAACACCTACCTTATTAAATGTAGAAGTAACAGGTCCATGGAGTCACTCAGGGGCGTATACCGAGTTAGAGGCAATGGTATGGCATCATTTAGATCCACGAGATGAGGTCACAAACTATGATATAACCCAGTTATCTCAGCCTAATATTGCTAATCTTGATAAAATACAAGCAAATACGCAGCCCGCGTTACAAAAGCTTGATGCTGATCGCAATGCAGGCTTGGCAGTATTGCAATCTATTGATTTAAACGATAAACAGGTGATACAGCTAGTGGATTTTTTGCATACATTAACCGACCCTTGTGTGAAAAATAGAGCGTGTTTAGCAAAGTGGATACCTAAAGAAAACGAAGATCCTAATGGGCATCAATTAGATGCGGTGGATATGAATGGTGATAGTTTATAAGTGACAAAAAAGCCTATCGCAAGGATAGGCTTTTTATTAGCAGATTTTTTGCTTAAATCTCAACCTGTTTTTCAGCCTTTTGTTTATATTCAAGTAATTTCTGCTTTCCCGCTTGCTTCTGTTGTGGCGTAATTTCTCGTGATATTTCAATCAAGACATCGGTTGCTAGTTTATATCCATTTTCCAGCGCACGTTTAAGCCAGAACCAAGATTCAGCTAGGTTTTTCTCTACACCTAGCCCTTTTTGATACATAACACCGATCATAAATTGGCTAGAGGCAACATTTTCATTCGCATCTTCTTGCCAGATTTTAAATGCTTTGCTGTAGTCTTGTGTCCAGCCTTTTTCTGAACCAAAAACAGTTCCTCCGTAATAGTATTTTAATGCCAGCAAATTACGCGCAGATTGAGACCCTGCCTTTGCTGCTTTGCTCCACCAAAAGGCGGTCTGTTTGCTATCACCTGCACGGTCTTTAATTTCACCCAGCATGACTTGTGCAGGGATATCATCTGCTTTCGCTGCTGTTGTACAGGGAATATCAGCTTGTTGATACAAGCCTTGATCAAAGAGTTGCTGACACTCTTTTGTAGATGCTGTCGCTTGAACAGTCATCGTTGCTGTGAGTGTGAGTAGACTAATGAAGGGGAGGAGTTGTTTAATCATAAGAGAGTCTCAATTAAAATTGTACATCAGTAACAATCGCTTGCAAGCCTCTTGCCTGAAGCATTAATTGTACAGGAGGGCCAACATAGCGACTGAAGTCTTCAATAAAGAGTTGCCCTGAAGTTCCTATTTGCGCTATATCGATTTCTGTTTGGTCTAATAATAGCTTGCTTCCACCGTTACTATCGATGGCATAGATGCGAAAGAAAGCCCCGCTATTAGGAATGATACGGTTAAACTTCCAGCTTATATTTAACTCATTTTTATTGCCTGTGTATAATTTAATAGGAGGAGATGTAGCACTATCTCTATCAATACGCCAACCATTGATACCCGCCCCTACAATAGGACCACCTACCTTTTTCTGTGGTCGTTCTCCACTTTGTTGCATAGTTTGAATGGACTCGATGCTGAGCATATCTAGGTCTATTGCTGTGAATACAGGCTCATTTGGTGGTATTGATGGAGCAACAGGTGGAGATGTCGAAGCAGGCACTCTTGGAGCGATAAGAGCAGGTGAGGACGGTGTTGTTGGTATAGGTGGCGCTATTTTTGCTGGAGGCGGCGTATAGGCAGGCGCTGGAGCACCTAAATATTGCATCAATGCCGCATATTTTGGTGTTGATGCTTGACCTGCATGATCAAGCATGGAAAAAAAGTTTTTCTTGGTCAGTTCGCCAATACCATAAAAGTGCATTAATAAACCACCACCATGCTCTGCCCAGCCTGTTAGATAACGACTGTAGGCTTCTTGCATACGAGGATCTTTTTGGGCGCGCATAAACATATTGAGCACTGCAGGATCTTTTACTGTATGGGGTGGATCGTAGCGGATCAAATGTTGTCCCGCCTCATACGCTAACAATTCCAGACCGTATTTGTCTGCCAGCTTTTTACTACTATCCACATACATCCCTAAGGTAAGATTGATCGCACCACCAGGATGCCCTTTTTTTAGTACACCCCCTTGTAAAATTTCGGTAAATAAACGTGACATGCCGCCATCAGCATCTTGTGTCCACTCTTTTACTTCTGCACGATGTTCTTTGCGTGCAATATAATCACCAAAATAAGGACCGATAGCATAGGCATCAACATATTTCCCACAACCGCCTGCTTCTTTCCATAATGGGCAATCCAATGTTTCAGTGCCTACCCACGGTGCGGCTGCTTGTGCGGAGAGTACGCATTTAACGCGGTTGCGCTGATCACCAAACTCCTTTTTCCAAATTTCACACATCTCAACGGTACGTTTAGCATACCAGTTGCTTGCCATTGAAACGCGGCGTTGATAGGCAGGTTTATCGGTATAGGGGAATTTCCATAGTTTATCTGCCTTTCGTGCAGCATAGGTTGTTGCAGGGAAAATAACATTCCACATTTCATTGGAGTATTCGAGATAAATTTTTTGTTTTGGGCGCAGGCGATTTTTAACCATACGTGCATAGCGGCGTATATAATCATCACTGGCTTTATAAGGAACGCTTAGCCAAGGGGTTGCGTTAACAGCATTAGCCAGATCGATCATGCGCTCAGCAGGTACCCCTTTACTGCCAGAATAATGTGCAAATGATGTCGTAGAGCGTTGATACCATTCGGAGGCATCATTACCGCGTGTATTCGACCACGTCATAAAACGAATCGCGTGGAGTGGCCCTAAGCGGCGTAGATAATTTTGATTAAACACATGGCTGCGATAATTATGTTCGTTTTTCTTAGGAACAATACGAATATCGCGAATATAGTTGCCTGGATTGGTTGCTGTAATGGTTAAACGTAAATTACGTTTGGGCGACAGTAGATCAAACTCTATATGACCAGCGACATTTTGCGCTATTTTTATGTCACCCTCCATTTTGATCGTTCCTTGACCTTTGTAAAGCACCACATAACGTCCTAAGGGGAAGTATGCTGGCAGCCGCCATGTGCTGGTGACTTGAGTAAACACAGGACTTTGCTCTGGACTAGGTAACGATTTAACCCAGCCATTTTCATCCAGATCGAGCAGTTTTTGTTCGCGAGTATTAAATGAGTTTTGTTGGGTGCAGTCTGGATCAAGACCTTGTTTGCTTTGCCAGTCAAAACGACAAGAAGGAAACCAACCACGTGAAATTTTAAAAATATCAGTGAAAGGGACAGAAGAGGTTAGCTTATCAAGGCTACCGACATTGGTTCCTAAACGAGGATTGGAGCTGTATTTGGCGGATGCTGGTGGTATGATAAAGAAACAACAGACTAGGATGGCGATAAAATAGATTGATCTTTTTTTTAGTCGATTGGGTAAACAAAGTTGCAACATTCTTCTCTCCTTAGATGCAGTGAACAGTATAGTAGCATTAGAAAATAAAATAAAATAGGCTAACTAAAGAAGGTAAGCTTTTGAGAAAGTAAACTATTTATATCCGTTTGAGGTTAGAATGCCCAATTATTACCTTGGAATATACTATGGATAAAGATGCATTAAATAAAATAAGAAAACTTAATGGTGTTGTTGGTATTACCCTTGCTGATGAATATGGGGAGCTATTAACCACTACGATTAATGATGAACAATTAAATGAGTTTATTGCCTTTTTGCCAGGTATCACTCCTGTTATTGAGGAAGGTCTCTCCTTGGGACATATTCAGGGAGTCGTATTGAAAGGACCCCATGAAAATAATCTTGCTGTATTTATCGATTCAGAACAATCCTTGACCGTGCAATCAGAGCCCCGTAGTTCGATACAGGCATTGATGAAGCAGGTTAAGGAAATAATCTAGGAAACAAAACTGCCACATGAAATCTATTCTTAATAAAATAGTCGCTTTAAGAGGTGTGCATTATGCCTGTATCTGTAAAAGTGGAGAGGTGCTGGCTAGCACTTTTCCTGAAAGTAATGAGGATGGAATTGCGACAGTAACACAAGCAATAGAGCAGATGTTTTCAGCTTTGCAAGCCATTGATAAAGCACATAACGAGGTCTATTTTTTGTTAGGTGAGATGCAACTTATTGGCTATATTTTTTATGATGACTATCTCGTTATTCTATTGACAAATAGTAAAATAAATCTCCCTCTTATTCATATGGGAGTCAAGTCAGCATCTGTTAAAATAAAAACATTATCATCTACAAATCAACCTTTGCAGACTCCAGTTGCACCCATTGCAAAGGCTACTGTTCTACCAGCAGATATTCCACGGACAGTACCACATCAAGAGGCACAGGCAGTAGCAGCGGTTAGTCCTGCTGTGCAAGCTGTGATGGATAATTTCAGCGAATTATTAATAGATTACCTAGGGCCTGCGGCAGTGTTTGTTTTTGATGATGCGGTTGATCAATGGCGTGAAAAATACATGCCAACAGCGGAAACTTTAATCAACTTAGCTGAGATATTGGCGTTAGATCTGAATGCGGGTGATGAGCGTAATGACTTTATAGCAAAAGCTAAAGGATATTTATAATCATGAAAAAAATACGAAATAAACTCTTATTGGCAATGTTACTCGTGACTATCTTACCGTTATTGCTAGTGGGTGGTTACTCCCTTTACTCAACCACGGATAGTTTGCGTCAAAGCAGTCTTTCCAGTCATGATAATAAAGTTTCTTTAGTCAGTGAGCGCGTCAGTAATTTTTTTGAAAATATCTCTAGTGATTTATTTTATTTACGCGACTCTAGCGCAATTAATCTCTATCTATCAGGACTTGAGGGTGATGAGGAGTCTAGCCAACTATTATTAGACAACTTGGCAACTAATTTACGTGTATTTTCTGGCAAACGAAAAGTTTATCATCAGATTCGTTTTATGAATACCGATGGAATGGAAATTGTACGTGTTAATTATGACGGCAGTGGCGCCAGCATCTCTGCAAAAAATAAATTACAAAATAAAAAAGGACGCTATTATTTTGATGATACGATTAAACTGAAAAAAGATGAATTAATGATCTCTCCTCTGGATCTTAATCGTGAAAAAGGAGAAATTGAATTTCCTACCCGTCCGACTATTCGTTATGCGACACCTGTTTTTAATGATGCAAATGAATTACAAGGTATTATCATTATTAATGTTTTGGCTAAAAAATTCCTTAATATTATTGGTAGAGAAAATATGCCAAATGAGACCTTGGTATTTGTCAATAAAGAGGGCTATTACTATCAACATCCTGATGAAAGCAAATCTTGGGGAAGTAAGCGTGACATGGATACAGGCATCAATCTGTTCAAAGATAAGCCTTCCGTAGAAAAAAATATTGTTACTGCAAAAAAGGCTGGAAATTTTGAGACAGATGATGAAATTGCGTATTATAAACCCGTATTACTTAATAATGAACGATATCATCTAGGAACCATTGTTAATTTTGTACCTAAGAATATTGTTTTTGCACCTATTTCACTCTTTTTATGGGTATTTTTAGGAATTGCATTATTTGCCCTTTTAATCGGATTATTATTGGCAACAGTACTTTCTTCCTCTATCGCACGCCCATTAGTGACATTAAAGGATGAAGTTGAAAGATTGGCAAAAGGTGATTTAGACTCTAGCATTGATGTTGAAACCAATGATGAAGTGGGTGATTTATCGCATGCGATTGAGAAATTACGTCGTTCAATGCAAATTTTAATGAAGCGTGCAGGTAGGTAACTAAATGAAAAAGCCAAAGAGTCTTAGAAGACAGTTTAATATTGTACTGATCTCTCTTTACTTATTGAGCTTATTAACTACCCTTCCATTGGTTTACTACACGACATCAAAGGATATTTATACCGCCACCAATAAAGAGCTTTCACTATTAGTTGATATGGTGCAGTCAGTCCGTACTTATATCAGGGAAGATGTACGCCCAGAGTTGTTTAAACAGAAAGTGTTACATGCCCCCGCAGTCTCATCAACCGTTGCTACACGACATGTCGCTGCTCACTTTAGAAAGTTGCAGCCTAAGTACTATATTAAGACAGCATCAGATAATCCGTTAAATTTGGATAATCGTCCACGCCCATTAGAGCAAGAAATACTGGAGTATTTTAGACAAAATCTTGATCAAAAGATGATAACTCGAGAGGGGGAGATAGAAGGACAGCGTTATTTGGTCTCCTCACGCCCCTCTATCAGCAAACCTAGTTGCAACTTATGTCATGCAACACCTGAAACAGCCCCAGAAGAAATTGTAAAAGCTTATGGCAAAGACAGTGGTTATGGCTACAAAATTGGTGATGTGGTCGGAGTTAGTGTTGTTGCTGTGCCATTAAGTGATATTACGATGCTTGCAGTTAAGCGTGGCTTACTGTTGATTGTCTTGCTAACCTTTTTATTTACATTAGCGATGGTTGTTATTAACTTGCTGGTTAAGAAAAAGATTTTTAATCCTTTAGAAGAACTGAATAATGCATCTCAAGCGATTAGTCGAGGCGCGCTTGATAGACCTGTTGAGCAACACAGCAATGATGAGATTGGTCAACTAGCGCACTCAATAGAGCTAATGCGCCGCAGCTTGAAAGAAGTGATGGAGCGTTTAAGTCGCTAAGGATTAGATCGTCATCACCTCTATAGCCCGTACGTAGCCTAAGTGGAATACGGAGTGAAGGTATTATCTTGTACTCCACAAGAAGCTACAAAATAATAGGAGGAAAAAATGACTAAATTTACAACCATATTTTTGTTTGTCACTCTATTGCTTTCTGGAAAAGTAGCATGGGCGGGGGAAAGCAATGAGCACAAAAAAAATATTAGCAATGCTGTCAGCGCACAATTACTGCGCATGAAATTAAAAAAAATGGGTAAAATAAAGGCTAATAAAAAAGAAAAGTCATTAGCTAAAACCTCTAAGCTAAAAGCAAAAAATTCAAAGCCTGATGAAGAAGTCCAGCAGAACAAAACAAAATCAACAGTAAATGCCAACATTGCTATTGATACTAAACCCCTCGCTCCAGTCATTAAAAAAGAAGCTATAAAAATAAAGCAAGACACAGAAAGGCAGAAAAAACAGCTAAAGGCAGATAAAAAACCACTAACAAGTCAGAACAAAAATGATAATTTGCGCTTGAAATTGCAAGATCTAGTCAACAGTGCTGCCGATTAATTGTAACTGCCTAGCCCGTCTCTTGTGTTGTAATAGTTTTTCTGATGAATATTTATGGCAGAAGTAGATACGATTAATTAATCCTATTTTCGGCTATTTTCTAGCATTTGGAAAAAAGAATAGCAAGTTTGTAGAATAGCAGCTTGTTGTATTTCTACCTCTAACTTTCTCTAACTTACACTTCGTAATAATTTCTTGACTGCCTGGGAACTGAACAGTGCAAGTGCCTTTCTTGGCATGATCATAAAGCTCACAAGAGGCATACCCTCTCCTCCTCCCTACGCGCAGAGCCATATTTCTCTTTTTGTTATACATGACTCTAACTACTGTAATTGATGATTTTTTTATATCTTTAATGCTTAGTTTTTTCTTCACAGTGGCGGCAGACACTGATAATGTATTTGATAATAAAACAAGCAATACTGATGCGGATATGATTGTTTTCATTTTATTCCCTCTCTTAATCGACTGTATTCTCAAGTAAAAACACATATAAATCAATTTTGTTTAATTAATATTCATTATCAGGTTTGTTAATCATCTGTGGATATTTATAACAAATCAAGACTAGGACATAAGCATTATATATAAGCATTATATATAAGTATATAGTTATATAAGCATATACTTATATTGTTTAAAATTTAACAATTATAGAGAATATAAGAGCCTGTTATTCATACAGCATTTATTAGTCGATAAATAAAAACAATTAGCTTTATAAGAAAAAACGAGGCAGACTGAAAATAACTTTAATTTAGAATATTATAACTTACTGATGATTGAGCAAACGATTAGAAATAACACAGAAGGCGTAGAAGTAAAAACAACCACTTGTTATATGTGCGCTTGTCGATGTGGCATTAAAGTGACACTAAAGGATGGCGAGATTCGTTATATTCAAGGGAATCCCGACCACCCTTTGAATAAGGGGGTTTTATGCGCAAAAGGTGCATCGGGGATTATGAAGCAGTATTCCCCCGCGCGTTTAACGAAACCATTATTGCGTCGTGAAGGCACAGAGCGTGGCGCTGGTGTTTTTGATGAAATTTCATGGGAACAAACCTTTGAAATTCTAGAAGAACGCCTTGGTAAAATTCGCGCAGAAGACCCCAAAAAGTTTGCTTTATTTACAGGGCGAGACCAAATGCAAGCGCTCACGGGTATGTTTGCAAAACAGTTTGGTACACCCAACTATGCTGCACATGGTGGCTTCTGCTCGGTCAATTTAGCAGCGGGTATGATCTATACGATTGGTGGTTCTTTCTGGGAGTTTGGTGGTCCTGATTTAGAGCGCTCTAAGCTGTTTTTTATGATTGGCACCGCAGAAGATCATCACTCTAATCCAATGAAAATTGAACTGTCCAAGTTCAAGCGAAATGGGGGGCGTTTTGTTTCTATCAACCCTGTGCGCACAGGTTATTCTGCTATTGCGGATGAATGGGTTCCGATCAAACCAGGCACCGATGGCGCATTATTCCTCGCCTTTATCCATGAAATCATCAAACAAGGTCTTTATGATCGTGATTTCTTAGTGCAATACACCAACTCAGCAGAACTGGTTGATCTAACGCCTGGAAGTACCGAAGAAGGTATGTTCCTACGCTTTGAAGTACCTGAAGAAGAGGGCTGTTTTGATCCGCAAAACAAATTGTGGTGGGATAAGCATCTGGATATTCCTATCTCCATGCACACTGAGGGCGTTGACCCCTATCTAATGGGTGAATTTACCCTTCCTGATGGCACCCCCTGTAAACCCGCGTTTCAGTTATTAAAAGAACGAGTTGAAGACTTCACTCCTGAATGGGCTGAGGGAATTACCGGTATTTCTGCTGATATTATTCGTCGTTTAGCCCATGAAATGGGGATTACAGCGCGTGATCAGAAAATCGAATTACCGATCCAATGGACCGATGCTTGGGGCAAAGACCATGATTCTGTCATTGGTAATCCTGTTTCCTTCCATGCCATGCGTGGATTAGCAGCACACTCTAATGGTTTTCAGGCAATTCGTGGTCTAAGTATTCTCATGACATTGCTGGGCACTATTGACCGTCCTGGTGGTTTCCGCCATAAAGCCCCGTTTCCGCGTCCCATCCCACCTTGTCCTAAACCCCCGAAAGGTTGGGATGATATTAAACCCAATACACCGCTTAATGGTATGCCTCTAGGGTGGCCCGCAGATCCTGATGATTTATTTGTTGATAAGGATGGCGAGGCTATTCGCCTTGATAAAGCGTTCTCTTGGGAATATCCGCTATCAGTACATGGTTTAATGCACAATGCGATCACCAATGCGTGGCGTGGTGATCCGTATCATATTGATACGCTAATGTTATTTATGGCAAATATGGCATGGAACTCGTCGATGAATACGGGCGAAGTGCGTAAAATGCTGGTGGATAAACGAGAGGATGGCGAGTATAAAATTCCCTTTATTATTGTTGCGGATGCCTATCGTTCAGAAACCGTGGATTTTGGTGATTTGATTCTTCCCGATACCTCTTATCTTGAGCGCAATGATGTTATGTCAATGCTGGATCGTCCTATCTCTGAATACGATGGTCCTGTGGATGCAGTGCGTATCCCTGTCGTGCCACCGAAAGGCGATTGTAAGCCCTTTCAAGATGTCCTTGTTGAACTAGGAACACGCTTGAAACTACCTGCCTTTGTCAATGATAAGGGAGAGCGTAAATACCGTAATTATCGTGATTTTGTCATTAATTTTGAAACCTCTCCTGGTTCTGGCGTTGGCTTTTTAGCAGGATGGCGGGGTAAAAGTGGCGAGAAATTCCTTAAAGGTGAACCTAATCCTCGTCAGTGGGAAATGTACGAGAAAAATAACTGCGTTTATCATTACGAACTTCCTAAATCATTTCAATATATGCGTAACTGGAATAAAGGGTATCTACATTGGGCGCAAGATCATGGTATGACACGCTATGATGAGCCAATTAATATTCATTTATATTCAGAAGTATTACAAAAATTCCGCCTTGCAGCAGAGGGAAAAACCCATGATAGACAGCCACCTGAACGCTTGCGTAATCGGGTAAAAACCTATTTTGACCCGTTGCCCTTTTTCCATGAACCCTTAGAAACGCAATTAACAGATACCCATGAATACCCCTTAAATGCGCTAACACAACGCCCAATGGCAATGTATCACTCATGGGATTCGCAAAACGCATGGTTACGCCAAATTCATACCCATAATTACCTCTTTGTGAACCCCTTATTAGGGCAACAAAATGGTTTTAATGATGGGGATTGGGTTTGGATAGAATCTATGCATGGCAAGGTGCGCTGTATGTGTCGTTTCACCGAGGCATTAGAGCCAGGTACTGTCTGGACTTGGAACGCAGTAGGCAAAGCAAATGGAACATGGGGGCTAGAACCGAATGCCAACGAATCCAGCAAAGGCTTTTTATTGAACCATGTTATTTCAGAAGAATTGCCAGCACATGATGCGGGTGAGCATATTTCTAACTCTGATCCTGTCACAGGTCAGGCAGGTTGGTACGATGTGCGGGTGAAAGTGTATAAAGCAGGTGATGATGAGCCAAAAATCACCTCACCACAATTTAAAGCAGTGAAACCGTTGCCTGGAATGGAAGGTAAACGTCGTGGCAAATGGCAGGCGTTTATAGCAGGTAAGTTTCGTAAAACAATGGGGTTAAAATAATGGCACAGTTAGCACTTGTTATTGATTTGAATGTTTGTGTTGGCTGTCATGCCTGTGTCACCAGTTGTAAAGAATGGAATACCTCAGGTCTTTCAGGACCGATGACAGATCAAAGACCCTATGGAACGGATCCCACAGGGACTTTTTTTAATCGTGTACAAACCTTTGAAATAGGCACTTATCCTAGTACTGAAACGGTGCATTTTCCCAAAAGTTGTTTACACTGTGAAGAACCACCGTGTGTGCCTGTTTGTCCTACTGGGGCAAGTTATAAGCGCAAAGAAGACGGCATTGTACTCGTTGATTATGATAAATGTATCGGCTGTAAATATTGCTCTTGGGCATGTCCTTATGGCGCACGAGAACTGGATGAAAAGCAGAAGGTAATGAAAAAATGTACCTTATGTGTTGATCGTATCTATGATGAATCGTTGCCAGAATCAGAGCGCAAACCCGCTTGTGTTATGTCTTGTCCTACCAGCGCGCGTTTATTTGGTGATGTACATGACCCAGATTCAGAAGTATCCATCGCAATCCGTGATTTAAATGGTTATCAGCTTATGCCAGAGTGGGGAACTAATCCTTCAAATCATTATTTACCACGTCGCAAAACAGAAATTAAAATTCATCAAGATGAGCTAGAACGCATCGACAATCCATTAAGTCAAGAAGAACGTAAAGAGCGTAAAGGACCCGGTACAGGGCCATCGCTTGATGATATGACGACTTGGTAGGCGCACTCTTTTTACGACTGGTGACGGCTCCTGCCGTTCAGAATATTAGGTAACCCCATGCATCCAGCATTTTCAGTAATATTTTTAACCACCTTAATCGGTGCAGCACAAGGCTTATTTTTAGCCTTATTCACAGGGCAAATGTTCACTCATTTCAAACTAATGCCTGAGCAAAGCGATCCCAATTTTTATATTATTGGCAGCATTATTGCCGTTGTATTATTAGTCTTGGGCTTATTTGCCTCGATGTTTCATCTCGGACATCCCGAGCGTGCATGGCGTTCAGCGATGCAATGGAGAACCTCGTGGCTATCACGTGAAGTTATTGTATTACCTGCTGTTATTATCAGCATTGCTATTTATGGGTTGGCGCATTATTTCAACTTAACCTATCCACTTTTTGAAACACCGGGCGGTACGGGTATTGATGCAACCATTATCGTGGGTCTAATCACGACCATGCTAACCTATGCACTTTTTGTTTGCACGGGGATGATTTATGCCTGTATGCGTTTCTTACAAGAATGGCATTCTCCGTTAACTGTGATTAATTTTATCTTATTAGGAACGGCATCAGGGTTCACTTTAGCAGCATTACTGTCTGGATGGTTAAGAACAGAATTAACTAATTTCTATGTAACATGGGCAATCACTTTTACCCTATTAGCCTTTATTTTTCGCTTGGCATCGGTAATACGCAATAAAAAAATCACCCCAAAATCAGACTTGCGTTCAGCTATTGGCATACGTCATCCTGGCGTAGTGCAAATCACTCAAGGCTTTATAGGGGGATCATTTAATACCCGTGAATACTTTCATGGCGCAACCCAATCTTTTATAAGAAATATCAAATATATCTTCTTTATTTTTCTATTTTTTATTCCATTAGTACTACTTGTTATGAGCCTTGGAAGTTCAGGATATATGCTACTACTTGTGGCGGTACTGGTGCAGTATTTGGGGTTGTTGGCAGAGCGATGGTATTTCTTTGCTGATGCTAAGCATCCGCAAAATTTGTATTACCAGAATATGGCATAAAGAGATAAATAGCGGGTTTTCTTAAAAAAGACCTGCTACAGTTTTCTCACAACTTCGTAAATAATTCCCCTTTTAACAATCACAATGGATTTTTTAAAGGATAGTGGTTCCCTCATCCATATCCAGATAAATATCCTCGATCACCAAGCCTTTTATAATCACTCGACCCTGATGCCGTTCTTCACGATCACGGCTAAAATCAAAATTATAGGTGCGTTCAAGTACCGTTCTACCACGTTTATCACGTGATAGTTTAATACTTTTTAAGGATGCGGTTTGATCAAGAAGCTGGGCTTGAATTTGTTGACAGGCATGCGCAGAGGCGACCATTGCCTTCTCTTTAGTGCGAACAGAATCAAACCAAAACCAGACAAGGAGTGCTAAGAATAAAAATACTAAAATACTAACCATATGCTATAAACCACTTCATTATAAATTATTAAGGAAATCTCATGCTTCCCGATCTAACAATACTAGAAAATATTATACGACAGGTTGCAAATGAGGAGATATTAGCGCGTTTTAATAAAATATCGTACTCAATTAAAGCGGATGGCAGTTTACTAACGGAAGCTGATCTGGCTGCTGATCAGCGCATTCAACAAAGCTTACTGGAAAACTATCCTGAAATTTCTTTTTTAAGTGAAGAAATGGAACTTGAGCAACAGCAAAAATTATTACAAACCGCTGATCAATTATGGTGCTTAGATCCACTCGATGGCACTAGCAACTTCGCCGCAGGGTTGCCTTTATTTGCGACCTCCTTAGCCTTGATAAAAAATGGCGAGGTTGTGATTGGTATTACTTACGATCCAGTGCGTGATGAAATGTTTAGTGCTATAAAAGGACAGGGTGCATTTCTGAATGGCTCAAAATTAATCTGTAAACCAAGTGGTTTTAGTTTGGATAAAGCAGTTGCTATTGTTGATTTAAAACGCTTAAAACCCAAGCTAGCACAACAATTAATGACCAATGCACCTTATAAGTCACAGCGTAATCTTGGTGCTTGTGTTTTGGAGTGGGCATGGATGGCAGCAAATCGTGGGCATGCGTATTTGCATGGTGGTATGAAATTATGGGATTTAGCGGCAGGGACATTAATTCTAACGGAAGCAGGTGGTTATGCAAGTACACTTGAGGGTGAAACTGTATTTCGCGCTTCAATGACTCCACGCTCAGTGATTATTTCTCCTGATAAGGAGTTGTTTTCTCAATGGGCAACGTATTTACGTGCAATACAAGAGTGAATATATTATTAACAGATAAAATCAAAGACTTATAAAGACACTAAGGAATGTGCATGAAATAATGTCCGATCTCTAACTTGCACCTAAGAGGCATAACAACCTTTTTATCCCCACTTTGATGATCTCATTCATTCCGTAATATGACTATGCGCCTCATGAGTTAATCCAATCTGAAGTAAAAATTCTACGTTATAACTTCGGAACGTTATTCCGTGTATCCGCCCAAGTTTTAGATCAATTTTTCTTCTCAATTTGTTTGATTAAATCATTGTCTTTTAGAAAAATACACTAATCATTATCTGTGACATTAACGCTTTTATCAGTAATGTAGAGGATAAACGGTTCAATCTCGTTTATCCTACCTTTTAATTCAAGGATGAGAGAGATCAAATGAAGACGAATATTTTTGTTAAGAAACAAGTGTTATCCCTTATTGCTATTATGCTAACGGGTCTGGTTTGTCAGACAGGCAATGCTGCTTATGATAATGCTAACTATACAATCGAAGAAGTTAGACGGATAAACAAGCAGACAATAGCTAAAGAGCAAGCTGAGCGTATACGCAAAAAGCAACTCTTAATACAGCAAGAGCGCAGCAAACAATTAGCACGTCAGAAAAGACAGAGAGCTCAAGCTAAGCATGTACAACAGCCCCCTAGTCGTCAATATCAGGCACCAAGACAGCAATATAGAGCGCCACATGTTAGTCGTCCAAGTTCAGCAATTCCTGCATGGAGAAGATCAGCAAGTAATACGATGACACGTAGTACGGATGATGCAATTTTTGGTGCTGCAAAAACAAAAAACCTATACCTATTAAAAACATTACTTGCAGAAGGTGCCAATATTCATCATAAAAACTTTAATGGTGAATCAGCACTGCATATTGCGGCATCACTTGGTAATATACAGATGGTTAAATATTTGCTAAGCAAAGGTGCAAATATAAATGCAAGAACAGGGAAAAACTGGTTACCCATTCATCATGCTATTCGTTTTCAGCACCCAGTTGTTGCTAATTATTTAATTGGGCGCAAAGCATTAGTATGGGCAAAAAATACAGATGGATTTAGTGCGCTTGACTTTGCTGCAACATCTAAAAATATGCGTATCAAGGCGATAGCTAAAAGATTTGGTCGCTAGTGTTTGTAGTAAATGGATATATTGCCTCTGGTAGCACATAGAAAACTAGGCTATCAACTTAAAGCAGAACAAAAAAACTTATATCTCGCAAAGATGCAGGGTACGCAAAGGAGAGTATTGTCTTTTCCTGAGATACTTTTCGCCTTTGCGAGATTATTTTTTATTTTATGAATTAACTACATAACCTTAATATTGGTAGCCGAAAACTATTGATGGATTTAGGAAGCTCAAAAAATTATGGGTGATTCCAAGTGCGAGGATAGAACAAATTTTTGAGTGAGCCTAGCTTGAGGCTCGCTTTCGTGATGCAATACATACAGTGAAAGTGCAATTTTTAGACGCGCGAAAAATACACTTATTTTATCTCGTATCTCGTTTTGAATCATACCCAAATTACCCACTACCTTGCTTGAAATTTATTTTATTTATTATTCATATTTTTTAGCAATACTCTGTATTTGAGGATTGTTAGACTTTTTAGCAAAATCAATCGCACTAAATCCATCAACTGTTTTTCCTTTTAGTGATGCTTTGCGTGATATTAAAAAGTTAGCAACACGGGCATGATCAAAGCGTATTGCATGATGAATTGGCATCCACAATGTCCCTGTTTTTGCATTAACATCTGCACCTTGGCTTATCAGGTATTGCACCATTTGAATATTGCCAAGCGATGCTGCGATATGAAGCGCCGTTTCACCATTAAAATTCTGATGATTTACATTAGCCCCTTCACCTATTAATTGTCTTAACAGGTTCATATTTTTGCTTTTAGCAGCACCAAATAAAGCATCATCAGAGCTACGGGTCATGGTAGGGCTAGCAGGTCTTCTCCATGCTGGTATTGATGATTGATTCGTTTTTCTTACAGGTGTTCTCACGGGTGGATCTACATACCTAGGTGCTACAATTATTTTTTCTTCAGGCTGATATTGTTGCTTTGTCAACTGTCGTTTAGCAATATTGTCTCTCTGTTGCTTTACTTGAACTTTTTTAATTTTGCCGTTAAGAAGGTCTATTATTTCAGACTCACTAAGATTGAGAGCATTTTGTTGTGCGCTAGAAACAGTCTGGGATGCAAGAACGATAAGCAAAGGCACTAAGCCAACTAATTTAATATTCATTTGTTTTCTTTCTTCCTTTGAGGGTAACTATTTGACTATAACTTATACTTTTATTTTAAAGTAATCAAAGTTCGAAATTAAGTGCTGTTAGTTATTCATACCTGTTTACTAGCGCCTAACTGTTTGTATAAAGGCTTTTGCAAAGCGCCCTCCTAACGCCAATTGACCCGCCGCACTATAATGTAAATGATCATGACGTTTAGCTAAACCTCTGGTTGAAATAAGGCGACTATTTCTAATACTGGCAGTAGAGCTTCTTTGTGCTTTTCGCACCATGTCACGAAAAGGGAAGGCATTAGCTGGCGGATCAACCTCACCCATAAAAAAGGCTAACGTGGGTGATTTTAATTCCTTACGCAATGCTCGAACAAATCGCGACAAATTTTGTGCGTAGGTGCGAGCTGCATTTGAATAACGTGCATCAGTCTCACCTTGCATCCACAATATTCCTGCAAATTTAACCCCTTTAACACTGGTATGCCGTCTCACTGTTTTTATCAGCTTTTTAAATAAAGGACCTGCGCTGGCGTTTCGTGTCTGACGCGCTTTACCAAGCCTCCAGTTAGGATCCCAAGCAAATAATGATGTGCCACCCACTGCAAATTTAATTAATTTAATAGTTTTATGAGGAAAACGCCGAGAAATAGCATGTGCAAAACCTACCTCAGGTCCAAAGCGTGCAAAACGATTCATTTGAGCAGGATAGCCATTAAAGTAGAATTTTACATTGGCAGGAGTACGCCTATAGTTAGCAGAAAGTTTTGCTGTCGTCCCATGCCCTGCCATATTAGATTGACCTGCTAAAATAAATACCAATTCATTCGTTTGATTCACATTGGTTTTAATTAACTCTCCATTAACGTGGTGAAGAATATTGCCAACTTTAGGTTGCCGAAAACGTGAGTAATGAGATAGTTGATTATTGACATGGAGCACAACATCTTCAACTGGATTTGCTCTTACCTGCACTGATGCTAGTAATGGAAAAATAATTAATATAAAGAAAAATACCTTTATACGTGAGTTGTTTATAAAACTTGCGCCTAATTTAATTCTCTGCACGATTACCTTCTTTTAATAAATCAATTGCGGATAATTCTAGTACAATTCATTGTGATGATAAGTGGTTTATTTGAGATTTAATGACAGCGACAGCTAATTTCAAGACAAAGGGACTATTACGTTCAATAACACCATCAATACCTGCATAAAATTAATTTAATAATTTGTATTCTTATTTTCTACGCTATCACTCTGATCACATAGCCCTGCTATACTCCCGCCGTAACGCCTTGAATATCAAAAAATAGAAAATAAACTTGGCATCAGTCACCCACAGAAAAGTAGTTGACACTTTTGTAGATACTTACTGGTTACGGCTACCAACTAAGGCAAGACAGTATATCAAAATGCCTGCGCCACCTTAATTTGATAAGCCCTGATTACTGAACCAATACAGCAATATCTGCTCTGATTCTACAAAGATTCAGGGCTGAATAATGAACTTCCTCTAAAAACAGTAAACACCATGATTAAATTTCTATTAAACCTCACCATGTTCCTAATAATGATCGCGATAGGCGTGGTTGCTTTTAAAAATATGCAAAGTAAGGCAAAAGAGGTGGTGCATGAAAATGTTGGCATGGAGGCGAAACTTGTTGATGTTATTAGCATCAAAAAACAGCCTTTTTCTGCTCGTGTCACGGCGTATGGCAATGTGCAGCCCACGGTGGTTTTTCAGGGCAAGGCTGAGGTCGGTGGTAAAGTAACTTACGTGCATCCTGCGCTTAAACGTGGTGCTAATATTGCTGCGGGGACGGTGGTGGTGCGTATTAACCCTATTGACTATAAACTTTCTTTAGATAAAAACCGTTCTGATTTAGAGACTAGCAAGTCGCAATTAGAGCTGTTAATGCAAGAGCGGGGATCAACACGCGCCTCACTCAAGCTGGCTAATGCTAATTTACGCCTCGGCTTGCAAGAGTTAGGTCGCATTCGTACTATTTTTAATAGACAACTTATTGCGCGCTCTAAGCTGGATGCAGAGGAACAAAAGGTACTTCAGCTGCGGCAGAAAGTATCCGATACACAGGGGAAATTAAACACCTATGCAAGCCGTATCAAAAATGCGAATGCCAAAATCAGGCGTTCATTGCAACAAGTTAAAGGGGGAAAAACAACCTTAGGACGCACACAAATAAAAATCCCATTCGATGCACGTATTAGCGTTGCTAACCTTGATAAAGGCGAGATAATCAATGCAGGCAGTATTTTATTTGAAGCCATTAATACTGATGCTGTAGAAATTAATGCAGAATTACCGATTAGCCAAATGCAAAGATTACTATCCGCACTGCAAGGCAAAACAGTAGATTTAAACGTAACGAATAGTAATCAACACTTAAAAAGCCTCAACCTGAAAGCACGAGTTAAATTAGTGGGGGGAAATAAGAAGGCAGTTTGGACGGGGCGTGTGGCGCGTTTTTCTGAATCCGTTGATCCAACCCGTCATACCACTGCAATAACAGTTGTCGTTGATCATCCTGATAAACATAGTATTGCCAATGGTAGACCTCCCTTATTAAAAGGCATGTATGTTGGAGTTGAGCTTTCAGCACCTGCCTATCCCGCCATTATTATCCCGCGTAAAGCAATTCATTCAGGACGAGCCTTTCTTGTTAATCAGGAAAATAAGCTAGAAATTCGCACGCTAGATATTCAATCACGGCAAGGCAATATTGCGGTTATTCACAAAGGCTTAAATGTTGGCGAACAACTTATCATTAATGATTTGGTTCCTGTGATTAAAGGTATGCCGCTAAAACCCTTCGTTAAAAAAGCCTCCCACCTGTCAGCACAGGACGTAAAATAATGATACGCTATTTTGCTGCTCACCCTACCGCTGCTAATATCCTCATGATCTGCATTATTTTGCTTGGGTTGACCAGCATATCAAGCCTGAATAAAGAGACCTTCCCTCAACTTAAATCCGTTTATGTGGGTGTCAGTGTCCCCTACCCTGGCGCTAGCCCTTCTGATGTTGAAGAAGGCATATGCAATCGCCTTGAAGATGCCACTGATGGCATTGTTTTTTTACTCGAACAACGCTGCGCTGCACAAGACAACATAGGATCTCTGACGCTAAAAATGCAGGAGGCTGGTGATCTCAAACAGTTTAAAGACGATGTACAAGCAGCGGTTGATTCGATCAGTGATTTCCCTAGTGGGGTCGAAGATGTCACGGTAAGGGAGCTAAACCGTCTTGATGCGGTGTTAATTATTGCCGTAACTGCTGATCTGCCACAATCTGAATTAAAAGCACTTGCTGAACACTATCGCCGCCGCCTGTTGCAAGTTCCACAGATCCCCATTGTTGAAGTGATTGGTTTTCCACAACATGAATACAGCGTGCGTATCAAACCTGACGCGTTGCGTGCCTATAAGCTAGGCATTCAAGATATTGCCAACCTCATTAAAGCACAGTCGCTGGATATGCCCGCTGGAGTATTGGATGCACGCGATAACTCCTATCAAATTCGTATTGAAAATCTACGCCGTAGCAAACAGGAACTGGAAGACCTGATTATTCTCAATACACCCACAGGCGGTCAATTACGTCTGGGCGATATTGCTACGATTGAAGATACTTTTTCAAATTCTGAAAAATTCTCAACGCTAAATGGAGCACCCTCAGCAAAGATACTGATCAGCAAAAATAAACAAGACGATACCCTTACTGTTTATAACGCCGTCAGTAAATTTATCAATGAAGAAAATGCAAAATTACCCGAAGGCACCCGCCTCGTGATTACCCGTGATGCCGCTTCGGTTGTTGCAGACCGTCTTAATATGCTCACAACAAATGGCTGGCAGGGATTAGTACTTGCCACCTTTGCACTGTTCCTATTTTTTAGCTGGCGCTATACCTTCTGGGTCGCCGCAGGTCTACCGATTTCATTTCTAGGCGGACTTGTCTTGATGAGCATTCTTGGGGTCAGTATTAATATGATTTCAATGATTGCGCTGTTAATGGCAATTGGTATTTTAATGGATGATGCCATTGTGCTCTCAGAAAGCATTGAGGCAGAATACCGTTCAGGAAAACCACCCTTACAAGCAGCACTAGAGGGTACAGACAAAGTAATACGCGGGGTTATGTCGTCCTTTATCACCTCGGTTATTTTATTTGGCAGCCTGCTCTTTCTAAAGGGTGAAATGGGTCAAATAATGGCGGTTCTACCCGTTGTACTCCTCTCCGTCTTGACCATTAGCCTGATTGAAGCATTTCTCATTTTGCCCCATCATCTTAGCCATTCCCTAGCATTGCATAGCGAAAGAAAACGCGCACGTTGGCGTGAAATATTTGATGCTGGCTTTAATATATTACGCAATTTTGTCGGAAAAATAGCAGATTTTTCTATTAAAATACGCTATCTCGTCGTTGGTGGAGCCATTGCCTTATTGATTGTTTCGATTGGTTTAATGACATCAGGTGTTGTTAAATTCAAAGGCTTTCCCAATATTGAAGGCAATGTGCTCGAAGCACGCATGATTATGCCGCAAGGCACTCCCTTTAAGCGCACCGAAGAAGTAGTGCAAAGCTTAGTTGATAGCCTTACCCAATCACTAAAAGAACTCCCTAAAGAAGCCAATGGTGCAAAACTAGTAAAGAATATTCAAGTTTTTTACAGTGAAAATAGCGATGCCAACGAGCAAGGCGCACATCTAGCCACTATTTCACTGGATCTTCTGGATGCAGAAACACGCAAGACATCACTGGCTGAACTAAAGCATTTATGGCGTAAAAATACACCGCTTATTTCTGATGCGCTCAGTCTACAATTCAAAGAACCTGTCTTTGGACCAAGCGGTCAGGCAATCTCCATTCGCTTACAAGGTGATGACTTAAATGAGCTATCCAAAGCCTCGTGGGAGTTGCAAAACTGGCTTAAAGCCTATGAAGGCACATTTAATATTATGGATGATCTGCGCCTTGGCAAACCGCAGTTTATCGTTAGCTTGTTACCAGGATCATTGCAATCAGGCATGGATGCACAACTATTATCAGCACAATTACGCGCTGCTTACCAAGGTATAAAGGTGAATAATGTCTATCAGGGGCGTGAGGCATACGAAGTTAATGTCAAGATGAGTAGCAACCCTGATAGTGCCATTGAAGATTTTGAACAGCTCACCCTCATCTCAAAAACAGGGGAAGCCATGCCGCTGAGTGCCATTGCAACGATAAAAGAAGAGCGTGAATTCTCACGTGTTATGCGCATTAATCATCAACGCACAATTACGGTTTCGGGCGATATTGATACCAAAATTGCAAACACAAGTGAGATTATTAAACATGCCCATGAGAACTTTCTCTCCAAGCTAAAAGAAAAATATCCCAATATATCTTTTGGACTAGAGGGTGAAGTCAAAAAAGATGCAGAAACCAGTGGTTCAATTCTTATTGGCTTTGTGCTGGGAATTATTGGTGTTTATCTACTACTCAGCCTACAATTTCAAAACTACAAAGAACCCATTGTCGTCTTGCTCAATATCCCACTTGCACTCATCGGCGTTATCTGGGGGCATCTGTTTATGGGGCTGGATATGGGCTTACCCAGCATGATCGGTTTCGTCGCCATGGCGGGTGTGGTCGTCAATGATTCTATCCTGCTAGTGGAGTTTGTCAAAATACGTAGCGCCGAAGGAATGGGGCTACACCAAGCCGCAGGACAAGCCGTACGTGATCGCTTCCGCGCCGTCTTCTTAACCTCCATTACCACCGTTGCAGGCATGACACCCATGCTGTCAGAAACCAGCCTACAAGCACAAATATTAGTGCCACTGGTTACCAGCGTTGTCTTTGGCATGTTGGCCGCAACCTTTTTGATTATTTTAGTACTACCTGCATCCTATGCGATATTAGAAGATCTAGGATTTGCCAGCCA
>JAGLBQ010000087.1 GCA_023146675.1 Cocleimonas sp.
CCATGTTGCAAAAAATTATTTCTGATACTGGCTTAAAATACTTTTAGTCTCACTCTCTAACTGTAACTCACCAGGAATGGTACAACTCAGAGGTGTAGCGATCTCTATGTACTCATCATTCATTTCACTGGCACTACCACAGGCAGTACAGAGAATAATGCTATAGAGGAAAATGAAGGCATTAGAGTAGACAGAGCGTTTCATATGATGTCATCCTTTTTATTGATACTTTATTCTCTTCTGTATTAATTGGAAGTGGCGGCTTTAGCCCCGAACTAGGTAATAGTAAGCGAGGCTAAAGCCGTTGATTCCATAAAGTATAAACTACTTTTAAAATATATGAAGGACCCCGATTATCCTAGTTTTTATAGTAAAACTACTTTAATTTATGTAGATCATTACTAATGCAAAAAATATTTTTAAAAATATGATAACTTACGAATATATAACAATATTAATTCAGACTCTGAATTGCTGTATTTATCAGCTCTCAATTTTTTCAATAAGATCATCAAGCGTTGTAGAATCATCAGAGTCACCACGATCACTACCACCATTAGAAAATACCAATAACTGATCTACAATTTTAGCCAGTGGTGCGCGTTGCTGTGCTGCTGCTTGTTGCGCAGCGGATTGCCAATCATTAGGCAATGGTCTATCTGCTTGTGACCATGTGCTTGTCGCTTGGTTTTCAAATGATGTGACTGCTTTTTCTGTTGCACTAGGTGTCCAGATAAAGTCAGGGTGTAGATTAGTGCGCCACTCACCGCCAATGATTTCCCCTGATGAATCCAGTTCTAAATCATAGAGATACTCCACATTAAAGATAGCATCTTTATCTGGGGTATCTGTCTCCTCTGATGTAGGTGATGTTTCAACCATATAATCAAATGACATCGCAACACCGACAATATGAGTGGTGCGATTACTGCGGTATCTTGAGAAGGGATCATTGTGGTAATCACCAATTTCCAGCATGGCATCGGCTAGATTTTTGCTGGTTTGATCCGTATTCAAATTAACATAGGCATATTGATAAGAAAGCGCAGGCTGATTCCATACTTCATAGTCATAAGTGACATCAACCACTAAGCTGCGTTTTGAAACACCGATCTGGTTGACAATGGTCATATGCCATGTGCCAGGATTGGTATCAAAACAATCATCCGAAACATTACGCCCATTTGCAGGATCGGTTGCGGGTTTTTTATCATTACAACGCCCGCCGATAAAGCGTGAAGAGGTGTTAATATTTGCCCATAATAAAGTCGCCAGTGATTTAATATCAGAGGGGTAAAATGTAATGGGTACGTTGTCAGGGGTTGCTAAGGTAACAGAGCTTGTTGGACGTGCTAGCATATAAGCGGCAGGCGCCCAGCCATGACAAATTCCCATCCATATTTCTACTTCATCAAAATTATCATAATAATATTGCCCTTCAGCCCACATTGCCTGAGTCAATGCACCTGAACTATCACCAATAATAGCATCGTATTTTTCAGAAGGGGATAATGCATTAATGCGCGCTGTGCTGCCGCTTTGTAGGATGACAGAGGCGGGGTTGCTATCAATATAATCTTTATTCTCACGCCAATTGCGTGATGAAGGGTTGTTTGGATCACTATAACGATTACCCAATATGCCTTGATAAAGCGCCCAGTAATCATCTGACCAAGGATTTTCATCTATCTTTGCGGAGGTCAGATTGGCATCTGCCATTGCTTGTAGATTGTTGAATTGAAAATCATCCACTAAATCAGCGGCATTATCATTCGACTGGAAGGGTGCTTTATCGCCTGTATCAGGGTCAACCACTTCTAATAAAGCGCCTCTTACTTTTTCACGTGCATCCAAATAACGCTTGGCATCAATATCATCAATTGAAAAGGCAGTGCCAAACGCATTTTCATTCTGTATCACCACCTTTTCTGGTTGGCGATTCATTTCTTCTATGGGATTCTCTTTAAAAGCTTGTAGCCGTGCTTGAATTTCTTTGGGGTCTAATGTACTCATTTTGCTTCATACTCCCTGTTAGCAATTTTATTAGATAGACACTCTATTTAGCGCCTCTCTAAAGGCTAGTAGAAAATTTCAGCTTTTGTATGAATTTATATTAATAATGTTAAATGGCTGATTAGGAGATAGCGAATGCTATAAATGACAGGCAAAAAAAAAGCGGATAACAATTGTTACCCGCCTTAGTAGTGTCGGTCTGGAAATACCCCCGTAAACCCAAACCAGTTGTCTTGCTCCAGCAAACCAGCTCCCCAATCATGGCCGATTTTGTGCAAAGACCTTGTCTTCAATTGTAACGAGCAAAGTATCTACCATTGAGTGTCATTAATGGTGGAAATCTTATTTTAATTAACATTATCTCGTTGATCAATGAAACCACTACCACAAACCCCGTCTAAGTGGTTATCACTGAAGACGCGTAAATAATAACCAAGGCTTGCTGAATAAAGGCTGAACTCCATATAATGAATGGTTAAAAAATGACAAGTAATTATTTTATTTAGAGTAAACAATCGTTTACATGTCTTTTATTTGGGTAAAATATGACACATTCGTATTAACGCATGCATTTACAACGATTACCCCCAGCGTGATATTTTCAGTTTACCACCTGCCTTTCTTTCCATTATTGTTGTTCTAGCACTGTAGCGCGTCTTTACAACATAGTTAGGCTCTGATGAGTAGGTTATCTCTGAGCGGATAACCTGTTCATTTTCATCAAAATCAATAACCACTTCTTCACAATATTGATTAAGAATACTGAGACTATTCACCACCGTTGCGGCTAGGCTATCGCGCACATCATCATAAGAACCAACAGCAAGCGTTAACTGACGCACACGGTTTTTACTGTCTTTTTTGATTTTTACTACATTAACAGTATGGTCGTAACTGCCATTACCGGTGTGATCGATAAAGATCAAATAGCCTGGTTTTAACTTACTCAGTGGTATTTCAGGCTTGCTCACATCACCATTATTGCTATAAGTACTGTTCCAAGGGCTGATAATGGTTGCAGCGCGCGAAATCTGATGCGCAGAAGTACGTGGATAACGTAGGTTAATGCCATAGAGCATCACATGATCAGGATCAAGCTTCTGGATATTTTTAAGCGCCGTATAACCAGGACGATTAACGCGTATTCGACGGCTAAAAAACAACTCCGCTACACGCCTAAATAATCCCTTTGGATCAGTCCGTGTCGCTACCGTCCATTTACGTTTGCCGATTGAACCTTGTGGTGATCTTGGTAGCGGTAGACGGATAAATGTATCTTCTTCCATTTGTTTTCTAAATTGATCCATAAACACCATTGCCAGCGCTTTGCAATCTGCTTCAATACGGTTTTCTTTTAATACTTCCCAATAATGTTGCACAAAAATACCATAAGCTTCCTGCACATCAGCACTATCCCATGAAACATTTTCACCGAGTGTATCAACCTCTATTCTGGGCAAGTTAAATTGTCTGAAATCAGATAAAAAGGTCATGGGGTTTTGACCTGATTTAATCGCAGGCACACGTAAATCTAACGTTGATACTGCCTTATCAAGTGCCGTTAGCGTATTAACATTGACAGTTCCTGTCACCGAAAGGGAAGGACTCACACTTTGAAAGGATTGCACAGCAGTCAGTGTTCGTCCGCCAAAATCACCATCACAAACATAATCTAAATGCCCCAAACGTCCCAATGCATATTGAATAGCAACCACTTTATCACCGCTGTCGCCGCCTTTTATTTCTCCATTAAAATTATTCGCAAAAGTCTTGCTAATAGCGGCATCTTTAAACTCAGTGCTAGGTTCAGGCGCTGGTTGAGTGGTGTTCGCGGTTGCAATATCACGCAATGCAATAATTAACGTACCTGCTTTGCTTGGATTTTGAGTGCTACCCAGATTAACCGAACCTGCATCACCATTACGATCAAAATAATCCACTGCTTTAAAGAGAGAGTTAAAGTCATTGGTGCCAGAAATAAAGCCACTCTGATTGGTATCAACATGGCTAAAATTAAGCTCATTTAAACGGGGATCATTTTGTGCCTGAGACATAAGAATATGTTTACCCCTCATTTCTTGCAGAAAATCAGAGCGTTTGAGTATAAACGTCAATTCAGGTACTTGCTCGCCAGTCGCAATATGACGTAATGCTGCAATCAATAATCCTGGTTTGGTTGGTTTTTGAGTACTCCCAATATTGACAGATTTGGCATCACCATTACGGTCAAAGTAATCAACCGCCTTAAAAAGGCGAGTAAATTCATCTGTACTAGCAATAAAACCATCATGATTGATATTAATAGAAGAAAAATCGAGTTCACTTAAACGCGGGTCATTTCTAGCTTGAGAAAGAAGAATGCGCTTGTTTGACATTTCTTGCAAAAAATCAGCACGTTTTAAGGTAACACTTGACCCTTCAGCCTGTTGATTAACCGCAATATCACGAATGGCACTAACCAACTTCCCTGCCACAGTGAGTTGGTTTGATTTGCCAAGCTCTACAGAGTGATAGCGACCATTGCGGTCATAATAATCAATCGCACGAAATAATGACTTCATTTCATTTTGAGAATCCAGATAACCATCATTATTATGGTCGATACGGTTTAGATTTAATTGAGTAAGGCGGGTGTCATTATTTGCAGTAGAAAGGCGAATGCTTTTCTGCGCCATTTCAGAAAGAAATGCTATTCGGGTTAGCGTCGTCATCCTTAATTTCCTATTTTGAATGACACTAGTTTAGCATATTTTGACATTGCATTTGCTATAGATAACGCTAAGTATCAGATAATTAAATGATCTATTAGGGTAGATGAAGACTAGGAGTAACAACTGGCTTACCACTATTACCACTGTCTTTTGATAAGGGATTTATTTAAATTTATGGGCTTTGAAAAAGATCTCAGCTCAACTGCTTGTATATTTTGTTATCATTGGGAGAATACCCTCCTTGCACACGGATAGATCCTCCAGAATCTTACCTTAACGATTCCTTTGTATTGGCTTCCACTAGGGGGTGAAAATGTCGCCATCTACATTAATAAATGTAACGATGCTGATTTACCTTGCAAGAAATGACAAGAAAACAATGTAGACCCTTCTGTGATAATATTCGCCAACCTAATAAATAAAGCAAAGTAATAAGGAGCTTCAAATCATGGTAGCAAAAGCAACAAAAAAGAAAATTAATAAAAATCAAAAAAGCTTTGAAGAATCCTTATGGGACACCGCCAACAAACTACGTGGCACGGTAGAATCATCTGAATACAAACACGTGGTACTCAGTCTAATCTTTCTTAAATTTGCCAGTGATAAGTTTGAAGCACGCAGGCAAGAGCTTATCGACGAAGGCAAGCAAGATTATCTCGAAATGGGTGATTTCTACACCGCTAAAAATGTCTTTTACCTTCCCGAAGAATCCCGCTGGTCTTATATCAAACAACACGCCAAGCAAGATGATATTGCCATAAAAGTTGATACCGCTTTACACACCGTTGAAAAAAATAACAAAGCACTGCGTGGTGCATTGCCCGATAACTACTTTTCACGCTTGGGGCTGGATGCCAGCAAACTTGCGGCGCTGATTGACAGCATTAATAATATCGATACGGTAGAAGATAAAGAGAATGATGTGGTTGGGCGCGTTTATGAATACTTCCTCGGTAAATTTGCCGCCAGCGAAGGCAAGGGCGGGGGCGAATTTTATACGCCAAAATGCGTGGTTAACCTCATCGCTGAAATGATCGAACCCTACAAAGGCAAAATCTACGACCCTTGTTGTGGCTCGGGCGGTATGTTTGTGCAATCCATTAAATTTGTAGAAAGCCATCACGGCAACAGCAAAGACATTTCAATTTATGGGCAAGAAAACACCAGCACCACCTACAAACTAGCAAAAATGAACCTTGCCATACGGGGCATATCAGGCAACCTTGGCGAAGTTGCGGGCGACACTTTTTTTAAAGACCAGCACCCCGATTTAAAAGCCGACTTTATTATGGCAAACCCGCCCTTTAATCAAAAAGACTGGCGCGACACCGACGAGCTAGCAGACGACGCACGCTGGGCAGGTTATGAGCCACCACCCACAGGCAACGCCAACTACGGCTGGATACTCCACATGATATCCAAGCTGTCACAAAACGGCACCGCAGGCTTTGTGCTTGCCAATGGCTCAATGAGCACCAACACC
>JAGLBQ010000088.1 GCA_023146675.1 Cocleimonas sp.
TATCATAATCACGTTGGTATGTCCGCACCATCACGCTCAGGCACAACTCACTTAACTGTTGAAACCTTATTGCAAGGCAAAGGTTGGGCTGATGGTTGGAAAATGCAGAAAGAAATTGCAGGTAATTTTAAAACCGTCACAGAACGTAGTTTTGGGGTGCCTGATGGGGTGAATAGCGGTAATTTTGGTATTGGTATTGTGATTGATTTCTTTGGTCTATCATCAAAAGGTTCTGGATTTCCTGTTGAGTTTCGCTATCCAACGACGACGACCCTTGTTCCTGCCAATATAGCCATTGTTGCTAATGCACCTAATAAAGAAAATGCGGGTAAATTTATTGATTTCTTATTGCGAGAAAAAGGGCAAGAGCTATTGCTAGACCCTAAAATTAGACGTTTGCCTGTTAACCCAGCCATCTATGCAAAAGCGCCTGATGGATTCCCCAATCCTTTTAAAGACTCTTCAATAGGTGCAGCGGTTAAGTTTGATTTAGCTAAATCAAAGAATCGCTATAATTTAGTTAACTCTTTATTTGATGTAATGATTACTTATCGTTTGGATGATCTGCGCGATACAACAAAAGCTATCCAAGATGCGGAAGCTGCTTTGGATGGAAAATCTAATGATGCAGCTGCTAAGCTAATCGCTGAAGCGCGTGCATTAGTTGCAAAAATGCCAATTGATGAAGCCAAATCCTTTGATAAAGACTTTTCTGGAATTTTCAAGAAAAAGCGTAAGAAAGCAACCGATAAAGTCACAGGTCGTCAGGCTGAAGTTGAACAAGAGTGGGATGCGTTTGTGGTAAATAATTACAAAAAAGCCAAAGAATTAGCAGAGAAGGCTAAGTCTATGCTGTAGTAAAAATACGCTATTTATTTAAGCTACAACATTCCTAGATTGTGCTTAAATGGGTAGCCCACACTGCTAATACTAAATCTCAATAATTTCATTATTTAATGCAGGGTTAGTGTGATTTTGCGAAACCAAGCAGAACAGATACTCACATAGCTCGGTTAGCTAAATTCTACCACCCCATCGATTAGCAAATAATGAATTTAGGCGGTTTGTTGATTGGTATTGGTCTAAAAATAGGGCGAAAATATGTCTACTCCTGCACCAAGCTTCTTATCCAGAGTTAATCTAGGACCAAAAGCACTCGCCATTTTTATTGCGTTATTTTTAATATTATTTCTAGCAATACCTGTCGCCAAAGTTTTTATTGTTGCCTTTCAAGATGCCTCCACTGGCGCTTTCACTCTTGTTAATTTTCTAGATTTTTTTAATACCTCCCTTTTCAGAGAATCCTTCTGGAATTCTTTTTATGTTGCCGCTGTTTCTGTTGTTTTAGCATCAATTATTGCCTTACCTTTAGCTTATTTTACCTCACGCTTTAATTTTGCTGGGACAGCCATTATCCAAACTCTGGGGATTGTGCCCTTAATCATGCCGCCTTTTGTGGGTGCGGTTGCTATGCAGCTTTTATTTGGTAGCAACGGTAGCGTTAATCTACTGTTGGATGAGCACCTTGGTTTTACCATTCCCTTTATGGAAGGTTTAAATGGCGTTATTTTTGTTCAAAGTATTCATTATTTCCCTTTTATTTTAATCAATTTATCCGCTGCTTTAGCAAATATTGATCGTTCTATGGAGGAGTCGGCATTATCGTTAGGATCCTCGGGCATGCGCTTATTCCGTCGCATTGTCTTCCCTTTGAGTATGCCAGGGTATGTTGCAGGTGCGTCTATTGTCTTTATTAAGGTGTTCGATGACTTAGGCACACCATTATTGCTTAATGTGAATAATATGCTTGCACCACAAGCTTATCTAAGAATTTCATCCGTGGGTATTTCAGACCCAATGGGTTACGTGATTTCAGTGATATTAGTCTTATTTTCGCTGTTTGCCATGTGGATTGCTTTTCTTGCCATGCGTGGTAAAGATTATGCTACCACTCAAAAAGGCGGTGGCGGTTTAATGAAGCGTGATCTTAGCCCGATGGAGCAAGTGGGTGCTTATGCTTTGATTTTATTTATCTTGTTTATTGTATTATCACCACACCTTGCGCTCTCTCTACTTTCCTTTGGAACAATCTGGTCATTTAGTGTGTTACCTGATGCCTATACTGTGGCGCATTATCAAGAAGTGTTTAGTTCTGCGGGTGATTTTATTAAAAACACCTTGCTATATGCGGGAATGGCAGCCTCTATTGATGTCATTATAGGCACATCCATTGCCTATATTGTTTGGCGCACTAACATTAAGGGCAGAAAGCTTCTTGATTATTTAGCGATGTCGGCATTGGCTGTCCCAGGGGTTGTGTTAGGTATTGGCTATTTGCGTACTTTTTATCAATACGACACACCCTTTACTGATATTCCTCTGGCAAACTTCTGGCTTATTATTGTTATTGCTTTAGCGATTAGACGACTACCTTATGCCCTACGATCTTGTGTTGCAGCACTGCAACAGGTTTCCATCTCGCTGGAAGAAGCATCTGAAAGCCTTGGAGCAAGAAAAATTAATACCATGAAGCGCGTGGTTATCCCCTTAATGATGGGCGGAATCCTAGCAGGATTTGTGACCAGTTTTGCCACCGCGGCCGTTGAATTATCAGCCACTATTATGCTGGTTTCTAGTGAAGCAGATGCACCCATTGCTTATGGTATTTATGTGTTTATGCAATCGGCAGCAGGTAGAGGTCCAGGTGCTGCTTTAGGTATTTTAGCGGTGATTATTGTTGCACTTGGAACCTACGCATCCAATCGGATTATTCAAAATAGCAATCGCAAAAATGCTATGTCACCAGATCAGCACTAAGGATACTTAATGATGTCACAAGATAATCAAACCAGCGCGATCAGTATTAAAAATTTAGGGCTTAGTTTTGGTAAAACAGAAGTCCTAAAGGGGGTAAACCTAGATATAAAAGCAGGTGAATTTTTCTCCTTTTTAGGTCCTTCTGGATCAGGGAAATCAACATTATTACGTGCTATTTCAGGCTTTGGTCCTACACCAACAGGCAGTATTAAGATTGGTGGCGAAGAAGTGATTGGTTTACCTGCATGGCAACGTAATGTTGGGATGGTATTTCAAAGCTATGCACTCTGGCCGCATATGAGTGTAAGAAAAAATGTTGCCTTTGGGTTGGAAGAAAGGAAAGTGCCTAAAACAGAAATTGCTGGCAGAGTAGACGAAGCGCTTGATCTGGTTGCTTTAAAACATCTTGCAGATAGAAGCCCTGGGCAACTTTCTGGTGGTCAACAACAGCGTATTGCACTGGCAAGAACGGTGGTTGTTAAACCGAGGGTATTATTGCTAGATGAGCCATTATCAAACCTTGATGCCAATTTGAGGGTACAAATGCGCCGTGATATTTTAGCATTACAACGTAGCCTTGATTTAACCACTATTTTTGTTACTCATGATCAGGAAGAAGCGAATACTATTTCTGATCGCATGGCGGTATTGGATGCAGGTATTATTCAACAAATCGGTACACCTGTAGCCCTTTATGATCAGCCTGTTAATCGCTTTGTTGCCTCTTTTTTAGGAACAGCTAATATTATTAAAGGTAAGGTTTCAAATGGAAATTTTGAAGCGGAACATGGTTTTACATTGGCAGTGGATAGTAAGGATAATGCAGAAAAAAACCTGATATTACGTCCGCAGTCCCTCACTTTATACCCAAGCCCTGTTGAAAATACAAAGGCATATCAATTGAAAGGCATCATTGAGTACAGTGAATTTTTGGGTGATAGCGTGCGCTATGCAGTCATGGTTTCAGGGCATTCTGTATTAGTGGATACATCACATCACAGAGGAAGTGACATTTTGCAAAAGGGATCTGCTGTTTGGGTTTCTATTCCAAAAGATCAGATATTATTGCTTGATTAAGATAAACCCTAAGCAATAAACTGATTTATTGTGATGATCTTTATGGGATACTGCTGTGCATTCATCCTATCCTCAAGCGTGTTATATCCCCAGTCTACCAATTGTAATGTTATATTATTCAGTAGTTCATTTTTGCTTATATGAATAAGTGTAGGTAAACGATCTTCAATAAAGATAATATCTTGATTGGGGTGTCGTGCAGATAATTCGAGTAGGGTTTCTTGCTTGTTTTGTTGCGCCTCCATGCCATAAATAAATTGATCATCAATATTTATTTTATAGTGATTAAGAATCTGTTTCACAAAGCGTTTTTGTTTGGTGGTGATGATATACCACGTACTATTAGCAAGTGTTTCCAAGCGTTGTGTAATGCCTACAAAAAGTGGATTCATCTCTAGCCATTCTTGAGGATATTGATTAATCCAGTGGTCACGCGTTGTGCCGAATAATTGCTTTAATTGCTTGATATTTAATTGTTCTTTATGAATGAGTGCGCTTATTTGATGCGAGAAGTTTTGGCTTAGTTCAGTAACCCTTACCCCTTGTTGTAGGAGGCGTACGATTAAAATCGCCTCATAACCCGTTTCCAGAAAAGGGCGTATTTGGCGAAAATCATCGATAATTGCTTTTGTTGGATTAGCATTGGGCATATCCAGCCAGATTTTTTGTGCCGCTTTCCAGCCTGTTATTCCTGTTTCAATAGCGCTATCGCAGATAACGCCATCAAAATCTAAAGCATAAATCGGATGGTGATCTTTCTCTGATTGCATTATGGCGATAAATACCCGCTCATTATCTGCGTAATATCATCACGCCATAAAAAAGCTATAAAACCAGCAGATGCTAGCCAAGGACCAAAAGGAATCATATTGGCATTTTTATCACGCTTTATAGCCATCCATAGTATGCCAAAGATTGCGCCAAATAATGATGCCGTAAAAATAGTAAACGGCAGTATCTGCCAACCACCCCATGCGCCTAGTGCCGCCAATATTTTAAAATCGCCAAATCCCATGCCTTCCTTGCCTGTGACGAGTTTAAAAATCTGAAAAATAGTCCATAACGATAAGTAACCAATCATTGCACCGAGTACACTGCTTTGTAGATCAACAAATAAGTGATTATAATTGACCGCAATGCCAAGCCACATAAGAGGCAAGGTTAGATTATCAGGCAGTAAAAAGGTTTTTGCATCAATAATAGAAAGTGTAATAAGCGTCCATGCAAACACTAGTGCAGCCAGTGTTTGCCATGTAAAGCCAAATTTCCATGCAACAAAAATTGAAAGCACTGCTGTAAAAATTTCTATTAAGGGGTATTGGACTGATATGCCTATTTTGCAGGATGAGCACTTTCCTCTTAAAAAGAGGTAGCTCAATACAGGAACATTTTCAAGTGCTGTAATCATATGCCCACAGCTTGGACAAGTAGAGCGTGGTGTCATTAAATTGAACGTTTCTTCTTTTTTAGACGCAACTGATTCTTGTTGATTCGAGTCTTCTTGAAGCAACTCTTTACACTCTTGATGCCATTCTTTTTGCATCATAATAGGGATGCGATAAATCGCGGCGTTGAGAAAGCTACCTATAATTAAGGAGAAAATTCCTGTAAAAATTAGAAAAGCAGTTGTATCTTGTTGTAGAAGATCTATTAAATCCATTATTCATTTCCAAATTAACCAGTCTTTAAAGGATTGGTTTTTTATTATTATTTTAAAGAGGGTAGATTGTAGGAAATATTGCTTTTATTTACTAGCTGAATTTTACCCAACAACAGCACCTAGTTTAAAGATTGGTAAGTACATTCCAATAACCAATCCACCAACAATAACACCCAATACCGCCATAATTAAAGGCTCCATTTGTTTAGATAATGAATCAACTAGATCATCAACTTGCTCTTCAAAATAGTCAGCAACACGTCCTAACATTTCTTCTAGGCGACCTGACTCTTCGCCAATTTTAGCCATTTGAATGACCATGCTAGGAAATTGTTGTGTGGTCAACATAGCTTCATTCAGCTGCACACCTTTGGAAGTATCTTCTTTTATCTGCATGGTGGCTTTGTGGTAGACTAGATTGCCCGTACTTCCTGCAACCGCATCCATCGCTTCAACGAGCGGTACACCCGCTGCAAACATAGTAGACAGCGTTCGTGAGAATCTAGCAATTGCTGATTTATGAATAATAGTGCCCATAACAGGTATTTTTAACACCGCAGAGTCAACAAAGTAACGGAATTTGGCCGAGCGTTGACTCGCTTGCTTAAAGGCGGCTCCTACCGCAATGACAAACAGTATGGGTTTCCACCAAGAGGCTTGTAACCAGTTTGACATGTCAATTAGCATCTGGGTAAAGGCAGGCAACTCTGCGCCAAAGCCTTCAAAGATACTTTTAAATTGCGGAATAACAAAAATCAACATAATGGATGATACCACTAACGCCATAATCAATACCGTAATTGGGTACGTCATTGCTTTTTTAACCTTGGCTTTCATGCGCTCGGTTTTTTCTTTATAGGTAGCAACTTTATCCAGCATGTCTTCCATTGTTCCAGCTTGTTCGCCTGCCGCAACAAGGTTTACAAATAGATCATCAAAATACTTAGGTTGATTGCCAAGTGCGGTAGCAAAATCAGCACCCCCTTCAATATCCTTCTTAATCTTCTTAACCATTTCTTGCATGGCGGGGTTTTCTAGCCCACCGCCAATAATTTCTAGCGCCTGAACTAAAGGCACACCAGAACGCATCATTGTCGTTACTTGACGTGCAAAATGGGCAATATCGGCAGGTGTTATTTTACCACCACCAAATAAAGATTTACGTTTTTGGCGTACCCAGCGCGGCTTAATACCTTTGCGGCGCAGCCCAGCACGGATCATATTAGCATTGGGTGCTTGTATTTCTCCACGAATTTTCACGCCATTTTTATTAATTCCTTCCCATTCAAAATGAGGCATATCCTCTTTTTGTTTTCTTATATTGTAGGTAGTAGCCATAATTAATCCTTTGTAACGCGTTCTAATTCTGCCAGAGAAGTGATACCTTGGCGGACTTTGTCGATGCCTGATTGGCGTAAATCATTAACATTTTCTTTTTTTGCCTGTTCAGCAAGGTCAATTGCATTGCCACCTTCCATCACCATTTTAGCCATGACTTCAGAAATAGGCATCACTTGATAAATACCCACTCGACCTTTATAACCGCCTGAACAATCGCTACAGCCTTTTGGTTCATATACTGTTAGTGATGCTAATTCATCTTTAGAAAACCCTAGCTGAATCAGGGTTTCATCAGGAATTTTGGCAGGTTGTTTGCATACTTTACAAAGTCGTCTCGCTAATCGCTGAGCAACGATTAAGTGGACGGAAGAGGCAATATTAAAAGGAGGAACTCCCATATTGACCAGACGTGTCAATGTTTCTGGTGCGCTATTGGTATGCAGTGTGGATAGCACTAAATGACCTGTTTGTGCGGCTTTTACTGATATTTCAGCCGTTTCCAGATCTCGAATCTCGCCGACCATAATAATGTCAGGATCTTGACGCAAAAAGGCGCGCAGAGTAGCAGCAAAGGTTAAGCCAACTTTCTCATCTACATTGACTTGATTAATACCAGGCACTTGTATTTCCGCAGGGTCTTCGGCGGTAGAAATATTTTTTTCAGATGTGTTGAGAATATTTAAGCAGGCATATAGCGATACTGTTTTACCACTACCTGTCGGACCTGTTACCAACACCATGCCATCAGGCTTGGCAATAGCGGATAATAAATCCTCATTTTGTTTCTCATCAAACCCTAAGTTTTCAATACCCAATGCTGCCGTATCTGAGTCAAGAATACGCATTACAATCTTTTCACCGTATAAGGTGGGTAATGTATTCACACGAAAATCGATATATTTTTCTTCACTCACCTGAAAGTGAATACGACCATCCTGAGGAATACGCCGCTCTGAAGAATTTAGGCGTGACATAACTTTTATACGTGAGGTTAGCTTACGTGCAATGCCTTTTGGAGGCATACTGACAACTTGCAAAATACCATCAATACGATAACGTACACGGAGAATTTTTTCATAAGGTTCTACATGAATATCAGATACGCCTTTAGAAATGGCATGGCTTAATAACTCATTAACAAAATGGGTTACATCAACACCATGATCATCCGCCTCTTCTTCTTTTTTCTCCAGATCATGGGTTTCAACGACTAAATCTTGCGCTTCTGTTTCAGATGAAATACTCATGCCTGATGTAACAGAATTAGTGCCATTAGCACCATGCAGAATATTTTGTAACTTATCGTATTCAACTAAAACAGCTTCTGGCACCATTTCGGTCGCAAACTTTAAGTCACTGAGATTCTCTAGATGATAAGGGTCTGCAACCCCAACAAATAAGGCATTCGCTATATTAAACAGCGGAATCATATTCATTTTTTTCAGGCTATCAACTGAAATAAGCTCTTTTATCTCAGGTGTTATATTGATCGCATCAAGATCCACTACGCTCAAACCGTACTCTCGCCCACAGACCATTGCCATGCAGTAAGGGTCAACTAATTGTTTTTGAAGTAAGTGGGTGACTAATGGTTTTTTACGTGCAGCTGCTTCTCTCATTGCCTGCGAGGCAATACTAGAGGACAGTTTGTCATCTTTGACAAGTGTCGTTAGAATTCCTGGTAATGTGAGTTCAGCGGTCTCTGACATTATGCGTTGGTTCGTCGTTATTTTTATTATGTAAACCTAAACGCTAATGTAATTGAAACAATTAAGAATTTAGATTGGAGTATTATTCCGCTAATTCTATGTTTATTTTACAACACAAAATAGTAAATGCTGATAATTGGTAGTGCTGATTTTTTTGGACTAGCTTTACAAGTATTTCTTAAAGAAAAAATGGTATAAGCCCATGCTGGTCAGTAAAGGAATCCATAATGACCAGAAAACATCAGAAAGAAAATGCCCTCCCGCTGCCATTCTAGCAAAACCAAATAGACAGCCTAAGCTTAATGAAAACACAAGTGCATAATTAGCCCATTTCATCCGTCGTTTGCACCATAAAAACCAGAAAGCAATAAAGCCAAAACCAAGTGAACTGTGCCCTGATGGAAAAGAGTTACCATCACCTTGTGCATTATATTTTAAGGGAGGAATATAATGTTCTGTGCCACCAAAAGACTCATTATTGATAGGGCGAGGACGACCCCAGTTATCTTTAAAGAGTGTGTTGACAATTAATCCAGGACCAATAACGAAGCAGAGCAGTATAAAGGTTGCTTGAATGCGATAGTGCTGTCCTATTTTTTTTATAGCAGAAAGAAAAATAATCAATAGTGCCGCACCCACAAGACTAATCGTGAGAATAGGACCAAGCTGATAGAAAAATCTCCATAGTGGTTTATCACCTAGCGGCCAAGGGTTGCTTAGCTCTGCGTGATAAAATAAATTTGCAATACGTAAATCAATATCAGAAAACCAGAAGACGGCGGTATGGGCTGTAATCAAGAGTAAAAAAATTAAAATATTGTAAAATTTAGTACTTAACATTTGGTTTTTTACCTAAAAATAACCGTTTTGATATTATCAACAAATACATCTTTCAATGTGGTAGCGCACTATTTTTCATATCACGACCCTAATGTTGATAGTTCTTTAGGTTGCGGGATGTATGGAGGGTTGTTTCATTATTTTTGTAATTTATTAGCCCAAAATATAAACCACGGAGTACGTATTCCGTGGTGGATTATGATTTTATCTATTTTCTCGATTTCCAATCAAGTCGTCAACAACCGATGGATCAGCGAGTGTTGAAATATCACCTAAGTCATCCACTTCATTGACAGAGATCTTGCGTAAAATACGGCGCATGATTTTACCCGAACGTGTTTTAGGCAAACCTGGCGCCCATTGGATAATATTGACTTTAGCAATAGGTCCGATTTCGCTACGCACTTGTTTGATGAGTTCGGCTTTTAGTTCATCTGTACCTTCCTCTCCAGCCATTAGCGTTACATAGGCATAAATTCCCTGTCCTGTTAGCTCATGTGGATAGCCTACAACAGCAGCTTCTGCGACAGTATTATGCAGCACTAAAGCAGATTCGATTTCTGCTGTGCCCAGACGATGTCCAGAGATATTAAGTACATCATCAACACGTCCTGTAATCCAATAATCACCATCCTCATCACGGCGAGCACCATCCCCCGTAAAGTAATAACCATTAAATTGTGAAAAATAGGTTTCATAGAAGCGTTTATGATCTCCATAAAGAGTACGCATCATAGAGGGCCAAGGGCGATCCATAGCAAGATTTCCTACAGCGGGATTCCCTTCAATAAGCTTACCTTCATCGTCTAGCAGTACAGGGTTAACACCAAAGAATGGAGCTGTTGCTGAGCCTGGTTTTAGATCATGTACACCAGGGAGTGGGCTCATCATATGTGAGCCTGTTTCCGTTTGCCACCATGTATCAACAATTGGGCATTTGCCATTACCAACGACGTTGCTATACCACTCCCATGCTTCAGGATTGATGGGTTCACCAACAGTTCCAAGAACCCGTAATGATTTGCGTGAAGTTGCATTAACAGGATCATCACCTGCACGCATTAAGGCACGGATAGCCGTTGGGGCAGTATAAAAAATATTGACCTGATGTTTGTCCACTACCTGCCAAAAACGTGAAAGATCAGGATAGTTGGGTACACCTTCAAACATGAGTGAGGTTGCACCATTTGCAAGCGGTCCATAGACAACATAGGTATGACCTGTTACCCAGCCTACATCGGCAGTACACCAATAAATATCGCCTTCTTTGTAGTCAAAAACAGTCTCATGCGTCATAGCAGCTTGTACTAAATAACCCCCCGTCGAGTGCAATACGCCTTTTGGTGTGCCCGTAGAGCCTGAGGTATAAAGAATGAACAGTGGATCTTCTGAATCCATTTCTTCAGCGGGGCAATCAGCACTAGCCGCAGCTACTGCATCACCATACCAGACATCCCGTTTATCATTCCAGCCAATCGCTTCACCACCACGTTTGACGACGATACAAGTGTGTACATTAGGGCAGGAATCAAGCGCCGTATCGGCATTAACTTTTAGAGGAATTTTTTTGCCGCCGCGCATGGATTGATCGGACGTAATCACCACCTGACAATCAGAGTCTTTAATACGGCTGGCAAGCGCTTCAGAGGAGAAACCGCCAAATACAATAGAATGCACTGCGCCAATGCGTGTACATGCCAACATCGCAACCGCTGCTTCTGGAATCATGGGTAGATAAAGCGATACACGATCTCCTTTTTTTACCCCACGATCTTTTAGCACATTGGCAAAGCGTGAAACTTCATCATGCAGCTCACGATAGGTAATTTTACGCTCTTCATCAGGGTTATCGCCCTCCCAAATAATAGCAACTTGATCACCACGAGTTTCTAAATGGCGATCCAAACAGTTGTAAGAAACATTAAGCTTGGCATTGGTATACCAGTTAATATGCAGATCATCTTTAGCAAAACTCCAGTCAGAGACGACATCCCACGGTTTAAACCATGTCACATATTTCTCTGCTTGCTCAGCCCAGAATGCATCTGGGTTATCAATAGAGTGTTGATACATTTGCTGATATTGTTCCGCATTAATATTTGCTTGCGCTGCGAATTCGATCGATAGAGGGTGGGTTTCAGACATTCTTATTCCTTGATGATAGGATTGTAATAAAGTTAAAAATAACAATGTACCCTGAATAGGGCAGGTCTGTGACTTAAACTTCCTAAATATCGCCAAACTTTATATTAATTGCTTATAAGTTACCACTCTACCTTAGCCCAATAATGCCCAGATCTACCTGAGTTGTGGATAGATAATACGCGTACTTTATTACCTTTGCCTAGAACCTGTCTAACAGCAGGCATTCCACCCTTAGAAGGATAACTATTACGCACATTAGAGTGCACGTTTAAAGAGTAATATTGACCTGTTTTAGGGAGTGAGGTAAGACCTAATGTTTGGTTGTTTCTATTATCCCATTGTCCTTGACTAAATTTACCTAAATATATCCAACCTACTGTTGACCCCGCCCTAGTTACAACTTTAGCAGTGGGTTGTTGAGCAGGAGTCGTGACAGCAGAAGGAGTAACGCTCTTCTTAGTATCCTCATTGTTAGGATTCATCAAAACAGAATAGGCTTCTTTAAGATTTATTGATGATTTTTTTTCTGTTGGCTGCACCACTTTAGTTTTTTCTATAGCCTGTTTTTTTGGCTTTTTACTAGTAGTAGAATCATCACTAGACTGTTTTGTAGTATCTTTTTGTGTTTTTTTGACGGAATACTTGTCTGCCATTATATCTTCTAATTTAATAACAGGTACTTCCCCTTGAGGTTCCGCTTTTGCCTCTGCAAATTTATCAACGGGGATTTCATTTTTCGCATACAGTGTTAAAGGTATTAAAAATATTAGTAATAAAGCCATCCTTGGCTCTATAGTACTGAAAATGGGCATGAGCAATCCTTGGTAGAGTTTAAAATATTGCTAGTATATATAGCATAGATTGAGTAAATTATTTCATAACGGGAACATCTAATTAAATACTTTTATTGCTGAAAATTATTAGTTGTTGAAATTAAGAGAAATATAAAGAAAAAGCTACATCTGTTCCCGCTAGGTTTTAGCTTAGATGTTGATAGTATGCCATTTATGTAAAAAATAACAAATTTCAGCAAATTTTAGAGCCTTCTGTAATACGGGTTACAGAGGTAGCAAGAGCTGCTGAAAAAGACGACTATATGGATGAGTTTAAGGGGTAGAGTGAAAATATTTTGTTGCGACACTATCCACTAGCCAAACACCATTCTCAGAGCAGTAAAAAGTATGACCCGCCTGATGCATTTCTCCCGCAGAAATGGTTAAAATAATAGGAAAACCATGACGAGATCCAACACTGCGCGCCGTTTCTTGATCTTTGGATAAGTGTACATGATGACGGCTGCCTTTTATTAGTCCCTGATGTTGAATTGACTTCATAAACCGAGAAGCAGTACCGTGATATAAAATTTCTGGTGGCTCCATTTCATCTAATTCCAAATCCAGTTTTAGTGAGTGCCCTTGATTTGCACAAATTTGGGTTTTATCCTCATTAAATCGATAGCGTTTTTTATCATTCATTAGCACAATATTTTCAAGTTGCTCGAAGCTAATCGAATGCCCTTTATGTGCTAAGCCCGCTAGTAATTTATCGACACAAGCCCAACCAGACTGATCCAAATCAATCCCAATTTTTTGTGGGTTATGACGTAAAATCAGACTTATAAATTTACTTGTACGTATTTTTTGCTTTTCATTCATACGCATAAATTACCACAAAACATTACTTAAAATAAGCCGCCAATAACATCTCGACAGGAAGTTCCCTAATTCGTGCAATCAATAACACAATCATGAAGGACAGCAATGCGATAATAAATAACAATTGCGGGCGAGTGAATACCCGTTTTATTAATATCAGCACAGCACCTTTGAAGCTAGCTGATTTTATAATATCCTGTTTACTGAATTCGATGATATAGAGCAAGACCAGCAAGGTTGTAATGCTCATTAATATCAATAGCAAATGGGTATAATAACCATAATTATTTTTATAAATATCGGTATCAAGCCCTCCTGCATTTTTTTGTCGAATGCTTAAAAAAGAGAGCAATTTATAGCGCGTTTTCTCTAATAAATTGAGGTCATTACGCTGTTCAATGTCAGTACTAATTTCACTAAGCAACCGTTTCATGCTCGTTATGGAGTTTAGTTTGTCGGCTGAAATTATATCATCAAATATTTTGACCTGCTCTATAGCTGGCGGGGCTAGTCTGTCAATCGTTACTTCTTTCCCCTTAAAATGATTGCTTAGTGAGCTGGATAACTCTTGTGGCAAGGATTTAATATTTTTTTTAAAATAACTAAAATTTACTTTAAGCTTTTGAAATTTTTCTTGTAATTCCAGTATCACTAATTCAGTTGCCAGCTCTGTTGCTGTGTCTATTTCATATTGAAATACAGGCACCCCTGAGGCAGGCTTATCAATGTTGATAGAGGCTCTTTTTTGTTTAAAGGGAATCGTCAGCGCATAATTTTCCTGCGGTATAATATTGCCATTTAAGACTTGTACGTCAATTGGATAAGAGAGTGCATGACTGGTAAATGCACCCATAATATTAACCTTTTTATTATTATATATTTTTTCTGGAATAATGATGGGAGTCTGGTGCAGTAGAATATAAATCGCCGCTTCGCTATCTGCATATTGAATAATATTTTGCAAGCGATCCATATCCTCCTTTTTGTTGGCTTCAAAATAGATGTGCTGGCAGTTATTAGCACCAAGAAAGTCTTTAATAGGTTGTTGAAGTCGCTTTAGATAGTCAATAATGGTTTCATTTTCTTTAATATTTAGACGGAGATGGGCTGAATCACTAAGATGAAGTCGGTTGTATTTTGTTTGTAATGCAAGATAATTTTTTGCATGATGGGTAAAAATACAGGCACTACTTTGATTGACACGCGTGATTCGTGGTACTTCACCTTGCAGTAAAACATACGCATCAATAATAGTCTTCTGATGCAATGCCTCTACTTTGAGTGAGTCAATATAGCCATCATCACTTTTAATAATTTCAGGTGGATTGACGCGATTGCTAACCACTTTTTTCATTTTACCTTTAATGAAATGATTGATCTTTCCACCATTAAGTTTATAGCTATAGGCTTTCGCCTGTAGGATGCGCCTTAATGATTCTCTAAAGCGTTTTTCTATATCGTTACTACTACTGATATAACTCGCTAAACGGTCTTTTACGCGAATAATTTCATCAACTGTAATCACACCGTGTTTAAATTCACCTGTGTAATTACTGCGTTGAGAATCAAGGATAACTTTGGCAAACATCAAAATATCGTGCCCCGCATCAAATGCATCAATTGCCAAAGCACCGAAATCTATGCTGCTGTAATAACCATTTTCAATACTTGTATCACCTATTTGAGAACGTGATTTTGCATATTCTAAAATTGACCCCATCCCCATGTCATCAGTGATAACAATTTTATCATTATAATCCAGTGAGTGGATGCCAAGGGCGGTGTTATCACGAGATCTTATAAGACCTGCAACTTTTTTACTAACCGTTGCGGGATTTTTATCATCTAAAAAATCAATCACAACATGCGACGTCATAATGCCATTAAGATAATCTTTAAGATCATAATAAGGCATCATTTGTCGCTTAAAATCATCTTTTGTACCAATAAATTTGGACACTCCTGCATGTGGGTTTATATTAATTTTCCCCAGCCCAGGAAAATGCTTGCCAATCACTGTAATGCCTGCTTCGCGTAATCCCTTAATATAATAAGCCGCAATACGACTCACGCCTTCAGGTAGACTAGAAAAACTACGGTTTTTTAACAGCGAGTTATAAGCACCTTGCACCGTTTCATCAATATCTAGCACAGGCCCAAGAATCATATTAATACCACTACTAGCAAGTTGATAGCCCACTGCCTTGCCTGTATTTTCAATATCATTTATATCTTGAGTAGTCGCCATTGTTAATGCAGGAGGCGGTGGCGTAATAACGCTTTTAATAGGATTGTAGCGCGGCCCTTCAAAGTCGGCAGCAATAAAAAGTGGGGCTTTTAAATGTTTACTTGCTAATGCACGATATTGCATATTGCTAACAAAGTTAGTGACAATACTAATGCGCTCTTCGCCTGATTCCGTACGTTTGCGCAGGTAGTTAAAATTAGAGCTTTGCAAAATAATCGAGCCAAAACCTTCTTCTTCAATCAAGCGTTTATGGATTGCATTGCGCTCCTGTATCCTAGAAAAATGCAGTGGAATATTGATCATAAAAAGCTGTCCAACGCCATCTTCTACGCTAATGCTATTAGCCCATTCTTTAATTTGATTACTTTCCGCAGTGGTTAATGCGCGTGAATCAGCCTGAATGCTCCCAAAGAACATTAGACTACTTATGAAGAGGCATATGGATAGTGTAATTTTCATGACTTGATAGAGCACCTAACCCCTTGGTATGAACATTGTTAATATATTATACAGAACCATTGAAAATCCTGATGCGATCAGCAGCACAAGAACAGTAACTGTAAAGATAGTTAATGTAATTTTACGAGAATGTTTCTCTTTTTTCTTATCTAGCGAAAAATCATCACTATCGGGCTTAAATTTCTTTTTATCCTTACCAAATAGACGTCCACTTTGTGCGCGCATATAAAGCGCGGCGGTACCGAATTCTATTTCATTGGGCTGATTGTAAATGGCAAGCCGTGCTAAGGTTAGCGAGGTATCAACAGGGCTGCCATGTGATAAGGCATTATAAAATATCGTAGAAAAGACAATGGCAGATTTATCCGTGATCACATATTGCATTGCAAGTACCGCAGGCACACCTTTTTTAACGACACTCTGTGCAACACCGGAGAAAATATTTTCAGTCGATGTAATTCCTCCCTCACAAGCATTAAGCACAATCAGTCGTGATGAACGACTCCCTTCTATAATGGCAGCTATACGCTGAGAGCTAACCTGTAAACCATTACCTTTATCATTTTCAATGACAATAACGCCTTCATTTCGCTCTTCATTAAAATCACCATGACCAATAAAGTGAATAATATGACAATTGTGTTTGCTGATACTTTCAGTGATCTTACGTAAAGTCGCGTGTTCAATGATCTCTAGTTCAATGCGTTGTCTTTGCTCCAAAGGTGTCAATGCTTGCTGAATATTATCGCGCTCTTTAGCAACATTCAGTGCAGGGTAATCCTTAGGATCAGAAATAATGACCAAAACACGTAAGGGTGGTTTTATTTGCATTGACTTAGCGCCAATACTTAGCTCCATATAACGCACTATCGAGGTATTTCCTGATAAGGTTAAAAAAGAGTGGGTACGATGATCAAAGAGAAACTCCCATGGAATATTGATTAGTTCAGGATTCTCAGGAAAGCGCAAGCGAATGCGTAAACCGGCCTTCTTGTTGTCAGCAGTGATTTTACTCTCACGGTAAGTCTCACCAATACTTTTTTGAAAAACAGCGTTAAATAAAGTCTCCCCAAACTGTCGAATCTTATTGGCAATAGAATGAGACGTTGGTTTGCTGTTGTCAGAATCAGCCCCCTTTTCATTGAGAATAAAACTGCGTGTTTGCGAAAAATCATTCACAATTTGATCTATTTCCAGCTGTTCAAAAGGAAAGTCAAAATGATTACGTGCCTCACCATGAGGCGAAGCAATCACGCGTGCCTGATATTGTGTACTGCGCTTACTGATCTCCAGATCAAAATTTAAGTATCTATCCATTTATACCCCTATCTATGTTATTGGACGTTGAAACGAACGCAGTGTTGGGCATCCTTGTCTATTAACTTCAATATCAAATTAATAAGTTTTTTATCAATACCCCTATGATGGTAAGAGTTATTGGGAAGGTTGGAGCATCCTGAAGCCATTTTTTAACGAACTTGTATGAAGATAGATCTTCTACCCTCTTTGTCAAGTATCCCGCCTTAAATTGGTAGCTGAAATAATCCACTATCGACTTTTATTTCTTCTTTTTAATTAGGCTGAGTCGTTACTAATTTAAAGGTATTCCTATGATTTAGAAATAAATAACAAATGACTTCTAATATAAAAAAATTAATCTATATACTATGAGGTGATGCTAAGCGAGTCTAAGTCCGTTACCCCATAAAGTGACGCTGCTTTTTAAATATACGAAGAATACTGAACTAAGCTTGATATTTTTTGCTTATAGCAGGTTTTTCTGATAGATGTACACATAAGTAATTTCATGGAAGTGAGTCTCCATTTTACTTGAATGGAGAGTTAGACCCTGTGAAATTTTTATCTCAGAGATAAAATAAAATGCTAACTACACTTAATATCCCCATGCCAGATGACTGGCATTTACACCTCCGCTCAGGAGAAATGCTCAATAAAGTATTGCCCTATACCTGTCAGCATTTTGCTCGCGCCATTATAATGCCCAACCTGCCTTCCCCTGTTATCACGACAGCAGATGCAAAAAAATACCGAACAGAAATTTTAGAAAATCGACCAGATAATCATGATTTCACCCCCTTAATGACTCTGTATATGACAGAAAATACTGATCCAGAAGATGTGCGATCAGGTTTTCTAAAGGGTGAGGTGACGGCGGTTAAACTCTACCCCGCAGGGGCAACAACCAATTCTGATGCTGGCGTAAAAGATTTAGAGAAGATCTATCCCGTGCTTGAAGTGATGGAACAGATTGGAATGCCATTTTTAGTACACGGTGAAGTGGTTGATAAGGATGTAGATATTTTTGATCGTGAAGCTGTTTTTATTGATACAAAGTTAATCCCTATTAGACAGCGTTTCCCCAATCTTAAAATAGTGTTTGAGCATTTAACAACAAAAGACGGTGTAGATTATGTGCTATCTAGTCATAAAAATACCACAGCTACCATTACACCGCATCACCTTGTGATTAACCGTAATGCCATGTTAGTCGGTGGAATCAAGCCGCATTATTATTGTTTACCTGTGGCAAAGCGTGAATTGCATCGGTTAGCATTAGTACAGGCAGCAACCAGTGGTGATCCAAGATTTTTTCTAGGAACAGACTCAGCACCACACCTAACAACGGCGAAAGAAAGTGCCTGTGGCTGTGCTGGAATATTTAATGTTGCCAATGCTATTTCAGTCATCGCACAAGTGTTTGAAAATGAACATGCATTACCACAATTAGAAAAATTTCTATCGCTGAATGGCGCAGGGTTTTATGGTCTTGAAGTCAACAAAAAACAGATTGAATTAGAGCGTTCTAAGCAGTGTTTGACAATACCTAAAAATATTGTGCTAGCAGAAGGAGAGGTAACAGCATTTGATCCGATGATGGATGTTTACTGGAAAGTGAAGGGGTAAAGCTAATTATTGTTATTTTTTTACTGAAAACAGAAGCTTTCGCTCTAATCTAAGGTGAAAGCTTCTGTTTTTTAGAACCTATTATGTTTTAGTTTGCTCAGGCAATTTAACCTGCACTGCCAATTCACGCAATTGCTTGCGTGGCACACTCGCTGGGGCATCGGTTAAAGGACAAGCAGCCGTTTGTGTTTTAGGGAAGGCGATGACATCACGAATGGAGTCAGTATGTGTAATGAGCATAACCAAACGATCAAGACCGAATGCCAATCCACCCAATGGAGGACAGCCGTAGTTTAGTGCATCAAGCAAGAAACCAAATTTAGCACGCGCTTCTTCTTCAGAAATACCAAGCACATCAAATACGGTGGCTTGCATTTCTGAATCATGAATACGAATTGAGCCACCGCCCACCTCATAACCATTAATGACCATATCATAGGCATCAGATAATGCTTCTTGCGGATTAGCACGAAGTTCTTCGGCACTACACGTTGGCGCAGTAAATGGATGATGCAATGCTTGTAAGCGTTTTTCAGTTTCACTCCACTCAAACATTGGAAAATCTACAATCCACAGTGGTGCCCAGTCTCCTTCGAGTAAATCCAGATCTTTAGCCAGTTTTTCACGCAATGCACCTAACGCATCATTGACTACTTTAGTTTTATCCGCACCAAAGAAGACTAAGTCACCATCTTCTGCGCCGACCTTGGACATAATTTCCAATGCAACTTCATCAGGAAGAAATTTCAGAATAGGGGATTGCAAACCAGCAACACCATCAGCTAATGTATTGACTTTAATATAAGCTAATCCACGTGCACCATAGAGGCTGACAAATTTTGTGTAGTTATCTATGTTTTTGCGTGATAATTTATTTCCTTGCGGGACACGCAAGGCAGCAACACGACTGCCTTCATCATTAGCGGGTGCTGCGAATACTTTAAAATCCACATTCTTCATTTGTTCGCTGACTTCAACCAGTTCTAACGGGTTACGCATATCAGGTTTATCAGAACCAAAGCGATGCATTGCATCAGCATAGGTCATACGTGGGAATTCAGTTGCTAAATCAACATCACTGACTTGTTTAAATAGATTTCGAACCAGATCTTCCATCGTATTCATAATGTCATCTGATTTTACAAACGACATTTCCATATCAATCTGGGTGAACTCTGGCTGACGGTCTGCACGTAAATCCTCATCACGAAAACAACGGGCTATTTGGTAGTAACGATCCATGCCGCCCATCATTAGCATTTGCTTAAATAGCTGAGGGGACTGAGGAAGTGCAAAAAAATCACCAGGATGTGTGCGACTTGGCACAATATAATCACGTGCACCTTCTGGTGTTGCTTTGGTTAACATGGG
>JAGLBQ010000089.1 GCA_023146675.1 Cocleimonas sp.
CGCAAATCAACATAGCGATATTTTAAGCGTATATCATCATTAACATCATCAGTTAACTGGAATGGAGGGGTATCAGAGGCACTTAGAATTTCAAGTTTATCCGCAATGACTTCAATTTTTCCGCTTTGCATTTTTTTATTGATCATATCATCAGGGCGCGCATTAACGCGTCCTTTGAGTCGTAAAATATGCTCGTTACGAATAGATTCTGCAAGATTGAACATCTCAGCATCATCAGGGTTAAAAACAACCTGTACTATGCCTTCGCTATCACGTAAATCAACAAAAATAATACCACCATGATCGCGGCGACGGTTAACCCAACCACATAACGTTACTTCTTTTTCCAGCAAGGATTCGTCAACGAGTCCACAACGATGAGTACGCATAAAAACTACCTGTAAATTCTATTAACGGGATTAATGAGTAAAAGTTCAACAACTTATTCCTAAATACCCGTCTATTATTAAGATTATTAAAAATTGCGAGATAGTAAGGCTTCATTGGTATATTCGCAAGTAGAGAGTCTGTCAGGAATATTCTGATGATGAACATGGCTTGCGTTGCATAGCCAGTATTTAGTCATGATGAGTATTTTTAAGAATTGGCTTTATATGTGAAGAGAAGCCTATATGTCTGACTGATTTGAAAAATGGTCGGGACGGCGAGGTTCGAACTCACGACCCCCACACCCCCAGTGTGGTGCGCTACCAGACTGCGCTACGCCCCGATTGGTGGCGAAGAATACCGTATTATGAATAGAATAGAAAGCTTATATAAAACTCATTTGCAATTAATTTGAGACGACAATAAATTATCCCTTTTATAATGGTAATTTATCCTTTTATAAACAATTCCCATGCAGTTTGCCTGAAGTTAGGTAATGTGTGTTGTATTACTGTGATTCTAGTGTGATTTATATGAAAAACTTGCTTTTGTTATTGCTTGGACTCTTATTATTTTTACTATTTGGCTATTTTTGCATCCATAAGTTTGCAGCTCCAATGATTGAGACGGATGTACAAAATAAGGTTAAAGAATCTTTAGCACGAAATAATTTGCAATCTGTACAAGTTAAAACTGATGGCAGAGACATTACCCTTGAAGGGGTGGTTAGCTCAAAGGCACTAAAAGCTAAGGCGACTAGAGTTGCGGCTGTTGATGGGCATAATTTAGTGGATAACCAAATAAAAGTAGCACCCAAGCAATTTACGCCAAAGCCTCCACCTGTTGAGCCTTATACGCTATTAATAGGGCTTAAAAATGATAAATCTATTGTTCTTAGTGGTAGCGTTCCTGACTCTGAAACAAAGGCCAAGCTACTTAATTTGGCGAATAGCCGCTATGGCAAACCGAATGTTACTGATGATTTATCTGTACGTGTTAAAGCACCTGCCAAATGGAAAGAAACCGCAGTTGTTGCTTTGAGCTCCTTTTCTCGTTTGAAAGAGGGGCAGATGCGCTTATCTGATCAGGAGTTTCTATTGACAGGAGTTGCTGATTCAGATGAGTCTCGCCAACAGGTAGGTGGATATTTAGAGAGTAGCCTACCAAAAAATTATACTGGAAGTCTTGATATTGTTGTTGTCTCAAATGATGAATTGCCTGATGAAGAGAAGGAAATATCAAAAAATCAATTAGCCAAAAACTGTCAGAATGGATTTCAAAGTTTACTATCTGAAAATAAAATACTCTTTGAAACAGGAGGGTCTGTCATTGCTGAAAATAGTACTAAGCTGTTGGATCAACTTGTTTTAGTTGCAATGGGTTGCCCTGAAAAAATTATCATCATTGCGGGATATACGGATTCTAGAGGCTCAGATAAAAATAACAAACAATTAAGTCAAAAGCGTGCACAAGCTGTTGTCGATTATTTGGAAGAAAAAGGTATTAGTAAGAAAAATCTAAAAGCAATGGGGTACGGCGAAGAAAAGCCAGTGGCAACAAACCGTACACCTAAAGGACGAGCACTTAATCGTCGAATTGAATTTACTGTTGAAGGAGTGAAGTAATGAACTATCTTATGTGGCAATTATGGTTGTGTTTACTTGTAGCATTTTTATTGGGTGCTGCTCTTGCTTGGTTGTTGCGTGGAGGCTGTAAAAAGAAAATTTCTAATATCACTGATTATTGGTCGCAACGATTTGAACTCGTTGAGGAAGAGCGGGACTTGTTTGCGGCAGAAGCACAAGATAGTAGCCGACTTATGAATGAGAATAAAAGTTTATTAGGTCGCCTTAGCTCTATGGAAAGCGGTGCTAATTTAGCGAGTGACGTACTGAATGAGAATAAGTCAAGACTGGATAAAACTGATTCTAAATTATCTAAAATGAAGTCGTTATTAGAACAGCGTGACTCCGAACTTTCAACGCTAGAAGAACGCTTGAATAAAAAAAATGATAACACTGAGGGAAGGGAATTAGCTGGTGATCTCAATGATGCAGATGCAGAGCTAAGGATTGAACTAGAGAGTAAAAGTGAAGAGTTAAAAGAGCTGACAGAAGAGTATAAAAAATCTAAAGAAAAAGCTAAAACTATGCGTGCTCAGCTCAATGAATATGAAAAAACTAATCAGGAGCTATTAGGAAAAGAAAGTGAAACACAAAAGGCTTTATCTGCTGCTGAAAAACTAAATCTTGAGGAGGCAAAGAAAAGCTCTGAAACCCAGTCTCAACTAGAGGTTACTGATAAAAAGAATCAGGCATTAAGTAAGGACCTAGATAATTTATCTGAAAAATTAGCTCTAGCAGATAAAAAGTCAGCAGATGACACCAGTAAAATTGAAGAGATTACAGGTTTGTATGATCAGAGTATTTTAGATTCTCGGGAGTTTAAGTCAAAAATCATGCAGTCAGGCAATAATTTACGTGCTGATCTTAGCAATAAAAAGGTGCTGTGTGAAAATTTAGAAAAAGACATCCAATCTATCAAAAAAGAAGCTAAGGAAAATGCAGATCAAGCTATCTCTGTGCAGAGTCTTTTGAAAAATAAAGAAAAAGAAAATGATGAGCTTGTTGCAATAGAGCAGCAGTTGCAAATGGCTTTATCTACGGCAGA
>JAGLBQ010000009.1 GCA_023146675.1 Cocleimonas sp.
GCCTGATTAGAGTTATTTGCATGCAGTGTTGATAGGCAAAGATGCCCCGTTTCTGCAAAGGCCATTGCATGCTCCATCGTCTCCTGCGTACGCACCTCACCAATCAAAATAACATCAGGTGCTTGGCGCAGGGTATTTTCCAGTGCATCCTCATAAGAATCCGTATCAACCCCTACTTCACGCTGGCTAATGAGACATTTTTTATGTGGATGCACATACTCAATCGGATCTTCAATAGTAATAATATGCCCTGTAGAATTCGCATTACGATGATCTATCAGCGCAGCCAAAGATGTCGACTTACCTGACCCTGTACCACCAATAAACAGCACCAGACCACGTTTTTCCATAATCACATCTTTTAAAATCTGAGGTAGCCCAAGACTATCTGCATTAGGAATATCCACCTTAATATTACGGATGACCATTGCAATGTTATTACGCTGTCTGAATATATTGATACGAAAGCGCCCTATTCCCTTTTCATCCAACGCCAAATTCATCTCAGGCTTATTATCGAATTGCTGCTGTTGATCACTATTCATCAGTGAACGAGCAATTTCATCCAGATTATCAGCGCTCATTTTCTCTTTGCTCAAGGCACGTAATGTGCCTTGAAATTTTGCCGCAGGAGGAGCATTAAAAGTTAAGTATAAATCAGAGCCATCATTTTTGACTAAAATGCGTAGAAAGTTTTTAAAATCCATAGTGTTATTATTTTTATTGATTAAAGGGTATTTTTCAGCATAAATCATCACCTATAAAACACATAGTGATAGCTGACTAAATGCAACCAACAAAAAATGGAAGCAAAACCTATCTAGCCATTTTTTTAATTTCATTTTCAGGCTATGCTCCTCTCATTCTTACCTATCCAATAGAATAGAGTACAGCATTAACCCTATCAGGTAAGACAAAAATAACCTTACTCACCTAGTCCGCTTAGAAATACACTTTTGATACTTGCTAACGAGCCATATCCATCCATGCAACTAAAAAAAACACTCATCCAAAATAATCAACAATTACAACAAGATTTCACCAATGGTATTGCTATCAAACAATTACTGCACCAGCGCAGTGATCTCATTGACTCTATTCTTACCAACTTATGGCAACAAAATAAGCTATCAGATAATAACATCGCCTCATTAGTCGCCGTCGGGGGCTATGGTCGTCGTGAGATGCATCCTGCTTCTGATATTGATTTATTAATCTTGCTCAATGTAGAGCCGAATACGCAGGAACAAGCGTTGTTATCTGATTTTATTACCGCACTTTGGGATCTGGGTTTGGAGATTGGGCAGAGTGTACGCACGTTGAATGAGTGTATTGAAGAGGCAGAGAAAGACTTAACCATTATTACTAATCTAATGGAATCGCGCTTGCTCACAGGGAGTGAGGCATTATTTCAACAGTTACAGACACAAGTGCAAGAATCTGATCTTTGGCCAAGCAGTAACTTCTTTGCAGCGAAATTAGCGGAGCAGAAAAAACGTTATCAGCATTATGGTGATTCTTCCTATCGCGTGGAGCCTAATTTAAAAGAAGGCCCAGGCGGGATGCGCGATATTCAGATGATTGACTGGATTATTCAGCGTGAATATGGCACCAGTTCGCTGTTACTTTTAGTTAAAGAGGATATTGTCAGCCAAGAGGAATTAGAAACGTTAGTAGAGGGGCGCAATTATTTATGGAAGGTGCGCTTTGGGTTACATCAATTGGCGGGGCGTAAGGAAGATCGTTTATTATTTAATTATCAACGCCCGCTAGCTAAGCAGTTTGGTTATGAAGGAAGTGAAGAGGATAATGCCTGTATTGAAGGGTTTATGCAGCAATATTACCGCACCATTACCTCACTGGAACGTATTACCGAAGTTATTTTAGGCATTTTACGTGAACGTATTTTTAGTCAATCAGCAGCAACGGAGCAAATCAATTCATTTTATCTCAATCAAAGTGGCTATTTGGGTCTTGTTGATGAGAATTTATTTGCACAGCATCCACATACCTTATTAGAAGTGTTTCATATGCTGCAAATCACTCCACATATGGTGGGCATGTCCGCCAATACTATTCGTGCTATTCGCGCTAATTTGCATTTAATTGATCAGGATTTTCGTGATAAGCAACAGCATAAGCAATTGTTTATGAAAATAATATCAGAATCACAGGGCATTACTTTTGTTCTGCATCGCATGAATCGTTACGGTGTATTAGCCGCTTATATTCCTGCTTTTGCGAATATTGTTGGACGTATGCAATATGATTTATTCCATGCCTACACCGTGGATGAGCATACACTTAAAGTTGTTCACAATGTGCGCCGTTTGAGCTGCCCAGAAGGAGCTAAGGAATTACCACTTTGTAGCCAGATTTTCCATTCACTCCTAAAACCACATGTACTCTACCTTGCTGCGCTATTTCATGACATTGCTAAAGGGCGAGGTGGATCACATTCAGAAAAAGGCGCGCAGGATGCTCTGGATTTTTGTCTGGCGCATGGCATGAATGTCCACGCATCCCATACCGTTAGTTGGCTAGTCAAACAGCATTTATTAATGAGTAGTATCGCGCAACGCAAAGACACCAGTGATGCGGATGTCATTATGCAATTTGCAGATACCGTCACCTTAGCGACACGGCTTGATTATCTTTATCTGCTCACTATTTGTGATATTCGCGCCACCAACCCCAACTTATTAACAAGCTGGAAACATACCTTATTAAAAGATTTATATCAAAATACACGCCTTCATTTGCTCAATAAAGACTCTATCACTACCAATACAGAAAAGATTATTCAAGAGAAAAAAGAAGCGGTTCAACAACAGGCATCACCCCTTAAGATCAGCAAAGCTGTACAACAAGAATTTTGGCAACGCCTTAATGCAAATTATATTTTACACACACCGATCTATATGCTGCGTTGGCATATCAACCTGCTTGCTACTAATCAGCAAGAAAATATTGTCGCCATCAAACAACATCGAAATAATAGCAGCACCTTGTTATTTATTTATGCAAAAAATCATCATGATTTCTTTATGCGTATTACATCTGCCATTGAAAAACTACGATTAGATATTGTTTCTGCTAGAATTTATTTTACCAAAGACGACCAGTACTCCCTAACAACCCTGTATTTACTCAGCGCAGACGGCAAGCCAATTAGCAATAAAGAGGATATTCATCTTATTCAGAGAGCGGTAGAGAAAAGCCTGAATGATGAGAAGCTTAATATAGATCGCCAACACTACCACATGCCACGCCAACTTAAATGTTTTGACACCCCCACACGAGTTAGTTTTAGCCAAGATAACACACGACAGCAGACCGTGGTAACGCTTAAAACAGCCGATTCACCGGGGTTATTAACGCATATTAGTCAGGTATTTCATGAGCATAAAATACACCTGCACAGCGCACGCATTGCGACCTTAGGCGAAGAAGTGGAGGATATTTTTCATCTTACATTGGCAGATGGTGGGCTTTTGGATGATGTTGAGTTGCAGAAGGAACTGGAGAAGGAATTACAATTGCGGTTGGAGTGTTAAATCAAGCTAAAAGCACCATCATCTTGACAGCAAAGCTCTTTCCATCAGATGATTAACGAATAATTGGGTAGTGGGTCAGATCTATGATTTTTAAAAAAGAACTGCAGAAAAATAAATATTAATTCAATGATCTAGATGTTGTTTTCTGCTTTGAAATATCATAATTTCACAGAAATGACCCACTATCAATTTATTTTGTCTGGGTACTTAGAACCAGCTACGCTAACAATCATTTGTCATATTTTAACCGTCTCGGAGAAGCGACTCAATGCAACTATCCAACGCTGACAGCCTGCGCCTCAATGTACTTTTAGCTCAATCTTTAAAAGCCATTCGTATTAATGAAAGTAGCATGACCGTGCATGCCTTAACGGACAAAGGTGAAGCAAAGGTTGCGCTTAACCCTACGGTGCGTGATGAGCAGTATTTACGCTGGGTGCGTGAGTTATTATCGTTAAAAACAACGGGTTCTCCTGGTGGTTATCCTGTTTATATCAAGACATGGACGCGTATGGGTCATGCGGATAACACCTTGGAACATATGTTATTGCTGGGCGAGCCTGAGGCGGTTATTGCGGTGGTTTATTCTCCTGCGGTTAGTCATGAAATTGCTCTACGCGCATGGTGGGCGCATCCGACGCTTGAGGTTGCACGTCGCTTAATGACCTATCCTGAGGTTGTTGAGGGTGAGCTTGGGCTAGAGTTAGCTGAGTTTTTAATGGAGTTTTTACCGTTTGAGGAGCATCAGGTGGATGTGGTGGATATGGTTCGTTTATGTCTGCAAGGATCTCTGATTAGTGACCAGCAAAAGATGGATCTTTGGACGCGTGCTAAACGCCGTAATCCCTATTATGTTGGCTTTTTGCATACAGATCCACAGAAAATACCGCTGAAAGCCTCGCCTTCTCAACATCATTTAGCATTAAAAAAACAATTACAACCTCTGCTGGATGATAATAATATTTATGCTCTCGCATTGTGCCGAGTATTATCCACAGAGGGGCAACGGTGGTTGCAAACACTAAAAAATGCAATCCATAAACCTGTTGATCAAGACGTAGTGATTTCTTTATTTACTGCCATTAAATGTTTTTTTGACCTACCTTTTGCGGAAAGACGTGGGGCGCATAGCATCGATATTGCCTTACAACGCGCAGAAGATTCTATTAAACCCTCTGATCATCACTCTGAGGAATTAAATACGGTGTTAGAAACACTGGATAAACACTATCTGGATAAATTCTTAGCATTAATGTTGCTAGCTCAGCTTGGAGAAAATACATTAACCCCTATATTTAGTGGTAATGAATCAGTGGGGAAAGTCATGCGCAGGCGATTAAACCCACTAACTGAACCTTTATTAGAAAAAACTGATATACTTATGTCATAATAAGTTATCTGTATATCCTCTAACCCCGTTATATGAGAATTCCCTTATGCCTTACTATGTCTTTAAAATTACCCAACCTACACCTATTGTTAAAAACCTTGCATTTCTAAAAGAGTTTGAAGTGTATAAAGAAGCGCGTAATTATGCCCGCGAAATGCGAGCGACTGTACCAATTGATGGGGGCATCAACTTTAAACTAGCACATGCCGTTACCCAGCTTGGTGCGGAAGAGATGTTAATGGAAAAGCGTGATGAAACGGTGGTGATGGAATGGGAAAAATAAGTGGATGAGGATCAATACCGCAAGCTCTACCACGAATTAAATCCCGATCGTTGTGTATTTGAAAAATCAATCAATAACCGCCGTTGTGATTGTGAACTAAAACGCCGCTTCTTAATTGCCACGCGTGAAGGCATTGCTTGTCGCTCAAAAACTGCTCTGGCAGAGTGTACCCTGCTTTTAAATACGATGCGCGATCGATCCCGCTTTGCGCTTAAGCTGGTGACTGTCACTGGACCTGTGCCGCACAATAAAGAATTACGTGTACAGGCTGGCGGTTTACTCGGGTTACAAAACATGGCCCAGCCTGACTCGAAAGGCTCAGGTACTGTGTTTAATATCCACAAAACAGTTGAAGCAACCCTCGTGGAATATGGCAGTATTGAAGCGATACCGTTTAGTGACATTATTAAAGATATTTCTGCCTATAAAGTACGAAAAAAACGCACTAAAAAATCCCATTCTAAATCTCGGAGACGTTAGCTGAAGATGAAACATTTTCCTATTTTTCTTACCCTAAAAGATCGCCAATGCACCGTTATCGGTGGTGGTATCGTTGCCAATCGAAAAATAAAAACCTTGCTTAAATCAGGTGCAAAGGTAACCCTTATTTCCCCGCAGTTATGCGATGAATTACAACAAAAAGTGGCTGAGAAGAGCATCACTTATATTGCACGTCATTTTGAAACCTCTGATTTAGATAATAGCTTTATTGCCATTGCCGCAACGAATGATACGGAGGTGAATAGTGATATTGGCAAACTAGCAGAGCAAAAAAATATTCTTGTTAATGTTGCTGATAATCAAGAAGCAAGCAGTTTTATTATGCCATCGGTGCTTGATCGCTCACCTGTTACTGTTGCGGTATCCACAGGGGGTGCTTCGCCTGTGCTGGCAAGACGCTTGCGAATGAAGCTAGAAAGTCTAATTCCTTCTGCTTGTGGGCATCTTGCTAGTATTAGTGAAGAGTACCGAGCAAAGGTTAAGGCGCATTTTCCAGAGCAACGACAACGCAAAGATTTTTGGGAAACCGCATTAGCAGGTCCTTTTGCAGAGCTTGTCTATGCAGGTCAAGATGATATGGCACGTCAACTATTAGACGAGCTACTAGAAAAAGAACAAGATAAACACCCCATGGGTGAGGTTTATCTTGTGGGAGCAGGACCTGGTGATCCTGATCTTCTGACCTTTAAGGCAGTACGATTAATGCAACAAGCCGATGTAATGGTCTATGACCGACTGGTTTCACAACCCATTCTAGCAATGGCAAATACAAAAGCCGAACGCTATTATGTTGGCAAAGAAAAAGATAATCATGCCGTACCGCAAGATAAAATCAATGATCTATTGGTTGATTTAGCCAAACAAGGAAAACGCGTCTTGCGTCTTAAAGGGGGCGATCCCTTTATCTTTGGGCGGGGTGGTGAAGAAATTGAAACATTAGCTGAAAATAATGTGCCTTTTCAAGTGGTTCCTGGCATTACTGCCGCTGCTGGTTGTGCGAGTTACTCTGGCATTCCACTCACACATCGAGACCATGCGCAATCTGTCACCTTCGCAACAGGACATCTTAAAGACGGCACTATTAACCTTAATTGGGAACAGCTAGTACAACCCCATCACACCCTTGTTTTCTATATGGGCCTAACAGGCATCAGCGTTATTAGTGAGCAATTGCAAGCGCATGGCATGTCCGCAGATATGCCTGCCGCCTTAGTTGAACAAGGCACAACACGCAATCAACGTGTACATGTAGGCACCGTAGGTAATTTGCCACAACTAGTAAAAGATTCAGGAGTACGCGCCCCTACGCTGACTATTATCGGTGATGTCGTACAGTTGCATGAAAAACTTAACTGGTATGTGCCAGAACGCTATGTACCCGAAACAGAGTTTAGCCGAAACAAATAATCCCAACATTTTAAACGGAACACCCCAATGCAAGAAACTAAAATACAAATTCAGGATGCTTTTAAACAAAATATGGGCGATGGCGGCAGTTGCTCTGAATCAGAACCTTTTGCCCTACGCACCTTAGATGACAGTATGGAACCTGAATTTGCCACAGGTTGTATTATTATTATCGATCCCAGCAATGTGTATCGAGATGGTTCTTATGTATTTGCCAAAGATAATAAAGATGAGTATATCTTTCGCAGACTGCGCATTATGAATGAACGCTATTTTTTAGAGCCATTGAATGATCTCTATGAAACCTTTGAAATCAAAAGCACCAAGCAGATTGAAGGCATTATTACCCAGCGTGCAGGGAAACGACGCTCTTATCATAAGCATTATGATTAATATTAGAACAAACAATCTTATAAAAGAGATCACAAAAAGCGCTCCACTTTTGTGACCTCTATCGTTTTTGCCAACCTGTATTTCACTACCATACACTTTTTTCGGCATCCTTCATTTAAGTAATATTTAGAGAGTCACGTTGTCATGCATATCACTGAAGATGAAAGAACGGCTGTATATAAAACAATATATGCTCGTAGAGATGTAAGAAATGAATTCAAGCCAGATGAAGTTCCTCAGGAGGTAATCCAAAGGATTTTAATGGCAGCTCATCATGCGCCTAGTGTTGGATTCATGCAGCCTTGGGATTTCTTAGTTATAAAAGACATTAAAATTAAACAACAAATTAAAAATGAATTTATAAAAGCAAATACTGAAGCAGCCAAAATGTTTAATGAAAAAAAGACAAAAGAGTATAAAGCTTTAAAGTTAGAAGGAATTTTAGAAGCACCTATCGGAATATGTGTTACATGTGATAGAACTCGAAATGGTCCTACTGTGCTTGGTCGTACATCGATACCTGAAATGGACTTATATAGCTCAGTCTGCGCGATACAAAATATGTGGTTAGCCGCAAGAGCTGAGAACTTAGGTATGGGATGGGTAAGTATTATTCATAATGATGCATTACAAAGAATACTGAATATACCGACACATATCGTTCCTATTGCTTATTTGTGTATTGGCTATGTGACTCACTTTCGTAAAAAGCCAGAGCTTGAAGAAAATGGCTGGATAGAGAGGGAAAACCTTGAGAAACTAGTTCACTTTGATGGATGGGGAAATCAAAAATATTCCAAGTAGAGCATACAAACTCATTCATCATGAATGTCTTGCTTTATCTGCTGTGCAACAAATAGAACCAGCGTAAATAAAACCAGCGC
>JAGLBQ010000090.1 GCA_023146675.1 Cocleimonas sp.
GCCATATAGGGTGCATAGGTTTGTGTTTCTGTGTGATGAATTTTGGCTGATATTTCTTCTTTGATTGCCTGTTTGTATTCGTCGCTTGAAATGAAATTCTGTTCAAACATACGTTGTAAAATATAATCGCGGCGTAGTTTGGCGCGCTTGGGTCTATTGATCGGGTTGTATTTAGAGGGCGCTTTAGGAAGACCTGCAATCATGGCTGTTTGTGCTAAAGTTAATTCTTTTAGTGTTTTCCCATAATAAATTTCAGCAGCAGAACCAACCCCATAGGCGCGTTTACCTAAGAATATCTTATTAAGATAAAGTTCTAGAATTTCAGCTTTGGTAAAGCTTTTTTCTATTTTTATTGCTAAGTAAATTTCTCTTATTTTTCGATCAAGCGTACGCTCAGGTGTGAGAAAGAAATTACGTGCAAGTTGCATTGTGATGGTGCTTGCACCTTGGGTCATCCTTCTATCTTTGATAGCTGCGACAACCACGCGTGCAATGCCTTTTAGATCAACCCCTTTATGTTGGTAGAAGCGGCTATCTTCAATCGCAATAAAGGCATTGATCATGCGCGCAGGAACTTCAGCTATTTCAACAGGGCGGCGGCGAAAGCGTCCAAATTCAGCAATTAATTTGTCTTCTCGACTATAAACTCTTATAGGTAACTGTAATTGTGCATTGTGAAGTTCTTTTATTGAGGGAAGTTGCGGGGTGTAGTAAAAATAGGAACCCGCCACAGCAACAACGCCTAAGGCAAAAATAATGATTAACGGAGCGAATATCCGTTTAAATAATGTAGAGATAAAACGTAGCATAATCTTTTGTTTTTATATGGATTTTTAAGATGCTTTATGAGCGGATTATAACATGATATTAACAAGTATATATTAAATACCATCCGTCATTCGGTATAACCGATCGCAGTGCAGAGGGTAGACTATTTCATCACTGATCGCTAGTATTAGTGGCGTAATGATATATTTAATCCAGCTATTAGGCTTTAGCATCTTTTCTGTAGAGGGCAACCAGTATACTCAATAATTGTTGAGATTTTGTGGATAAATTGTGTCAATTTAAAATAATAAAAATAATAAGGTGGGATTTAATCTGTGTTCTCTATTGGTAGAAAAAAAGGCAATCTCTTAGGTATTGATATTAGCTCCTCCGCCGTGAAGCTTATTGAGCTTTCACGAAGAGGTGATAATTATCGAGTGGATAGTTACTCTGTTGCTTCCCTCCCAGAAGGTGCAGCGTTTGAACGAGATATTATAGAGGCAGATCCAGTCGGTGAAGCAATCCGCAAAGTGATAAAAAACAGTCGCACGAAGAGTCGTCATTGCGCACTTGGTATTCCATCGTCAATGGCTATCAATAAAATTATTGCTATGCCCGATAGCATTCCATCGGGTGAGATGGAAGCACAGATTGAAATGGAAGCAGAGCAATATATTCCCTATCCAATGGATGAAGTAAATTTCGACTTTGAAATTTTGGGACCTTCTGCAACAAAAGGAATGGTTGATGTATTGTTGGGAGCAACAAGAACAGAGAATGTTGAAGTGCGTTTGGCTGCCGCAGAAATGGCAGGCTTAACGGTTGATGTGGTTGATCTGGAGTCGAATGCTGTTGAATTGTTGTTTAGTAACCTTGTGGATGATATTGCTGACACTGAGACAGTGGCGGTGGTTGATTTTGGTGCATCAATGACAGGTATCAATGTGTTTGAAAAAGGTCGTGTTGTTTTCTCTCGTGAGCAGGTGTTTGGTGGTAAGCAGTTAACAGAAGAAATAATGCAGCGCTATGGTTTGCCTTATTCTGAAGCAGGACTTGCAAAGAAAAATGGCAATTTACCTGAAGGGTATATACCCGAAGTACTCGACCCTTTCAGAGAGAATATGGTACGGCAGGTACAGCGTTTTTTGCAGTTTTATCATGCCTCTACACAGCAAGGAAAAGTTGAAAAAATATTACTTTCTGGCGGTTGTGCCAGTATCCCTGGTATTGATGAGCAAATTCAGGAAGCTACGGGAGTTCCTGTTTCTCTGGCTAATCCCTTTTCAAATATGGTGCTTAATGGCAGAGTAAATCCTGCTCGTTTTACAAGTGATATACCTGC
>JAGLBQ010000091.1 GCA_023146675.1 Cocleimonas sp.
TTTGTTATGATGGTAGCGACCGCAGTCGCAGTGGGTGCTTTAACCGTTTTTGGTGCTTATACTTACTATGAGACTGAAATAGCCTATCAAAATAAGCGCAATGCTTATGTAACGGCAGAAACTAAACGGCTTGAAAAATCGATCAAAGAAATCAAAAAACTAGATGCAACTAAAAAAGCATTAATGGAGCGTATCGCGGTTATTGAAAGCTTACAGTTTGCGCGTCCAGGTATTGTGCACTTATTTGATGAAATGGTGAATGCATTACCTAAAGGGTTGTTTTTAACCAAGTTAGAGCAAAGCTCTGGTAAGGTGAAAATAGAAGGTAAAGCAGAGTCAAATACGCGTGTATCCAGCTATATGAAACGTCTTAATGCTTCTCCTTGGTTAAAATCATCCGATCTGGGTAAAATTAGTATTGATAACGCTAAAGATAAAAATCGGTTGCGTCGTTTCAAGTTGAATGTAACACAGGTTCTTAAAACAGCCTCTGATGATGTAAAAGAGGGAGGTTAGTGATGGCTATTGATATTCAAGAATTTAATACGTTAATGGAAGATCCAGGAAATGTTTCACTTCCTGTTAAAATGATTGCAATTCTTATCGTGCTTATTGGTGTTCTTTTTTTAGGGTATAAAATGATCATTATTGATCAAGTGACTCAACTGGAAAGAGTGCAGTCAGAAGAGCAAAACTTAAGAGTTGCTTATGAAAAAAAGCAAGCACGGGCAAATCAACTACCTGCTTATAAATCACAGCTAAATGAAATGCAGGACTCTTTTGGAATATTAATTAAGCAACTTCCAAGTAATACTGAAATTCCTGGTCTCATTCTGGATATATCAGAAAAAGGGCTTTCAAATGGATTGGAAATTGATTTGTTTGAACCAAAATCAGAAATTCGTAAAGAATTCTATGCAGAAAAGCCCATCAAGATAAAAGCCCGAGGTAGCTATGATGAGTTAGCTTCATTTGTTAGTGATTTGTCAGCATTATCACGTATTGTTACTATTAATGATATTCGCCTGTTACCTGTAAAGAAAGATAAAAAACCAAAGAGAGAAAAAACAGCCTCAAAGATTTTAATGGAAGCGACGATTCAGACTTATCGTTATATAGAAGAAGGTGCTGATGAGGAAGATTCATGATGAAAAAAATAATAATAAATAAAAATATACTGGGCGTGTTATTGATCAGTATAACGCTGGGTGCTTGTAATGGTGATACGGCTGATCTTGATGACTATTTTGCAGAGAAAAGAGCAAAGCCTGCTCGACCTATTAAGCCCATTCCTGAGCTTAAACCTTATTTGCGTTATGTGTACCCTAAACATGAAAAAGACCCCTTTGATGTTGCGATGCTGATACCTGATACCACGCCTAAAATGGTTGATAATGGCATTAAGCTCGATGCTGATCGTGTACGGGAATTCCTTGAAGGATTTCCATTAGATGGTCTTAGTATGGTGGGAACAGTGAATAAAGAGAGCACCTTATGGGCTTTAGTTAGAACACCAGACGGTGGCGTACAAAGTATCAAAAAAGATAATTACCTTGGTCAAAACTATGGACAGGTTTTATCGATATCAGAAACAGAAATCAATATAAAAGAAGTTGTGCCAAATGGAAATGGTGGCTATAAAGAAAGAGATACGATGATTACCTTGAAAGATGATTAACTTGATTTATCTAATCAGTCAGCATAGAAGCTATCGGGCGGTAGTACCGCTCAGCTAAATCTAATTGTTTGTTTACTATCGTAAAGTTTATAGTTATTTGTAGTCGATACACAAACTAAAATGAGTTAGTAATCCCCCTTTACTAAACCAAATACAGGTAGATAAGGGCTTACCAAAAATAAAAATAATAGTGTCAATAGCAGGTCTCAAAATGAAAACATTTAAGCACGCTTTATTTGCGTTAGCATTACCCCTTTTTATGTTAGCAGGTGAAAACTGTCAAGCAACGAGTAGTTTGCAAACAATAAAAGCCATTAATCAAGGCGCAGGTAGCAGTGTCTTACGGTTCCATTTTGATGGTGGCGCAGTCACTCCTAAAAGTTTTATGATGCAGTTTCCACAGATATTGGTATTGGATTTTCCTGATACACTCTCTGCGACGGGGCTGCGAAATAAAATTGTCCAGTCAAATATTGTTAAAAATGTAAAAATAGCACATGCCGCTGGAAAGCTTCGCGTGATGGTTTCGTTAAAGAAAACTAAGAGCTACAGTACTAAAATAGTTGGTAATGATGTGGTTGTTTTGTTTTCTGACAAAAAGATAACCGTGGCTAAAGCTAGACCTGTGCGTGTAGTTACTCCTGTAAAGAAAGTAAAACCTGTTTCGCAGGTGAGATATAGAGATGCAAATAAGATAGTCACTCCTTTGGTACGCCAAAAGTCAGTAAGCAATCAGGCAATGGCAAATAATTATATAAGAAGACCGCAGCCAAAATCTAAAACAGTACCTTATCGTTATCAAGCAGCAAAGGCTGTTAATAAGGCTAGAACTATCCAGCAACGCCCGCAAGCTAGGGGCAATGTTAATATGCTTGGTAGAATAGATTTTCGTCGTGAGAATAATGGTGATGGAAGGGTGATTATCCCTATGCCAAATGCCAATATTGAAGTTGAAGCGGTTAAAAAGGGTAATCGTGTTTCCATCGTGTTTAAAAATGTTCGTGTTGATCAGGCAACACGGCGTTTAAATGTACTAGATTTCGCAACGCCCGCTTCCTATATTGATATAACGCGTCATGGTGCAAATGCACATATTGATATTACTGCGGGTACATCATTTGAGTTTGATACACGCCATGAAGGCAGAAACTTCATTGTGATAATGAAGAAAATTAGGCAAATTCAAAAGAAAAGAGCGGCCGCAAAAAATATACTCAAGCCCAAAAAGAAGGTTTATACAGGTAAAAAGTTGTCCTTAAATTTTCAGGATATTGAAATACGCTCTGTACTACAGCTACTTGCTGACTTTACCGATAAAAATATTGTTGTTAGTGATAGCGTAAAAGGTAATATCACACTGCGCTTAAAGAATGTCCCTTGGGATCAGGCGCTAGATATTGTTTTAGAATCAAAAGCACTTGGTATGCGCAATAATGGCAGTGTTGTCTGGGTTGCCCCTGCAAGTGAGCTAGCGGCTAAAGAACAGCAAGAGTTGCAATCATTAAAGCGTATAAAAGAACTGGAGCCTTTGGTAACAGAATATATTTCAGTAAATTATGCTAGAGCAGAAGATCTTATAGGGTTAGTTAAGTCATCAAAAGGTGATCAAGAAGGCACATTGCTTTCCAAGAGAGGCTCAATATCGGTTGATACGCGTACTAATACACTCTTAGCTCAGGATACTGTTTCTCGTATTGATGCCATTCGTGAAATGGTCAAGAGTCTTGATATTCCTATTCGACAGGTATCCATTGAGTCGCGAATTGTCATTGCCAATGATGAATTTGGTAAAGACTTGGGAACACGTTTTGGTGTTACACAATTGGCCCCCTTTGGTAGTCGAGGCTTAATGTCAACATCAGGCAGTTCAAGCGCGCTTAATTCTATCAATAATGATGCAACGGGTACTTCACCCTCACAAAATCTGGCGCCTGTTAAAATCCCAGCGTTGGGTGATCGACTCAATGTCAATATGCCAATAGCAGGTGCGGCAGGAAAATTTGGTTTTTCAATTTTAGCGAAAGACTTCTTGATAGATTTGGAGCTCTCAGCACTACAAGCAGAAAATAAAGGAGAGGTAGTCTCCACGCCAAGAGTTGTCACAGCCAATAAGAAAAAGGCATTGATAGAGCAGGGTGTTGAAATACCTTATCTGGAAGCCTCCTCAAGTGGAGCAACCAGTGTATCCTTTAAAAAAGCCGTGTTAAGTTTAGAAGTGACACCGCAAATTACCCCAGATGAGCATGTCATCATGGACTTGAAAGTTAATCAGGACACCGTTGGCGCAGTATTTGCAGGCGTTCCAAGTATCAATACACGGGAAGTTAATACACAAGTTATTGTTGCAAGTGGTCAGACAGTCGTGTTGGGTGGTGTGCATGAAGAACAGTATAAAAATGACGTGCAAAAAGTGCCATTTTTAGGTGATTTACCTTATGTCGGACGATTATTTAGGCGTACTTATAAGAAGGATGATAAGCGTGAATTGCTTATATTTGTGACGCCTAGAGTGTTGGATTGATGTTGTAGATAGCTAACGAACAGAACGCTCCTTTAGAGATGATTTATAACATCTAATCTAAAGGGGCTTTCGTCTGTTGCACAGAAATATTCTCTAGATTAAAAACTCCCTCCCCAATAGTTTGTTGTAGCCTTTTATTTTTAATATTTTTAATATTTATAAGGTGATATTCACCTTATAAATCTAAGGCTTCCATACAAATAATTCATATTTATCTCCTCCTATTTTCCACTAAAGTATTGTCAATTAAATCTATTCTCCTGAAAGATCAAGGTTTGAACTTTATTGATGAAAATCAAAGCTTTGCATTCTATATATGAACACTTACAGAATTTAGGTAAAATAGATTCTCTATTTTCTCTTGATTAGCAAAGAACTTACTGGCATAAGATACCAATGAAAAAAAATATAGTGTTAGTTGGTTTAATGGGAGCAGGGAAGTCTACCGTTGGGCGACATTTGGCGAAGCGATTAAAAATGGAGTTTTATGATTCTGATGCCGCTATTGAGCAGCGTACAGGGGTTAATATTGCTACTATTTTTGAAATAGAGGGTGAAGAAGGTTTTCGTGCCAGAGAAGAGCAAATGATAGGCGAACTGTGTGAATATGAGAATATTATTTTGGCAACAGGAGGTGGTAGTGTTCTAAGTGAAAAAAACCGTCAAGTAATTCAAAAAACAGGGCATGTTATCTATTTAAGTACTAGTGCAGATCAACTTTATGCACGCATTCGCCATGATAAGTCGCGCCCATTAATGCAAACAGACAGTCCGCTACAAACATTAACTAATTTGCTTAATACAAGAGAGCCATATTATTTGGAAGTTGCTGACAGTATTATTAAAACAGGGCAGCAACGAATCAATGTGGTGATTAGTAGAATTTTATTAAGTATTTAAGTAGCGATTTTTCGTGCATTCTATTTTGCCCTGTTTCTGTATTGAAAACCCATTTGGCTAAAGCACTGTGACTGTAAGTGTGTATAAAATTTATACTTTTATACAATTGAAAAAATAGAGCAGAATCAAAGCTATTCATTAACTGAGTTGAAAATCCCCTTAGAGAGTTATTTATGCAAACATTACATGTTGATTTAGGTGATCGTAGTTATCCAATTCATATTGG
>JAGLBQ010000092.1 GCA_023146675.1 Cocleimonas sp.
TCAAGCGCAGTGCGCGGCACATCAAAACGCTTAATAATACGTTTTATCTGTTCTCGCGTTGCGGGGTTGCCACCAATCAAGATGCTATTAGTCCCTGCATCGACAGAAAGAATCGGTGGTCTGGCTTTGCCACCTTCTGCTGAGGCGGTGGTTTTACGAATCTCTAAAATAGTTTTAGCCAGCGCATCAGCGACTGCATATCGAAGCTTTACCACCTCAAGTGCGCGTCTAGGCGTATCGAATTGCCTAATAATACGTTTAATTTGTTGACGCATCGCAGTATCGCCACCGAGTAACAAGCTATTGGTGCGTTTATCAATCGAAAGAATCGGTTTTCTGGAAGTACTCCCCCCTTTTCCCGCCGTTGCTTTTGCCTTGGTCTCCTGAATATCGATAATAGTTTTCGCTAATTCAGACGCGACTGCATATTTTAACTCAATAACTTCAAGCGCCAGACTAGGTACATCCAGACGCTTAATAATTTTACGCATTTCAGAGCGTATTGATTTATCACCCCCTAAGAGGAGGCTATTAGTACGTTCATCTGCTGAGATTTTTGCTTTGCCAGGCATTCTGATTTTGTTATTGGTGTTATTTAGTTTCTGAATGGTCAATGCCAGCTCTTTCGCGGAGGCATATTTTAAGGGCACAACTTCCATTTGCTCATCATCGGCACGATCCATATTTTTAATCACTTTAACCAAACGCCTGATATTTGCCGCAGTATCAGAGATGACAATGGTATTACTGGGTGCATAGGCTTGTAACTGACCGGTGCTTGGTACTAATGGGCGTAGAATAGGAACTAGCATGGATGCAGGGACATGCTCAACTCGAATAACTCGTGTGACGAGATCATCAGGTTGTTTATCCTCCATCTTTTCATCTTCTTCGTCAATCACAGGAACAGGCAATTGCTTGGCTTTATTTGATGGCACAATCTTAATGACTTTCCCCACTTTTATGGCAGAAAAATTATGTACCTGTAGTACCGATAAAAACACTTCATACAACTCATTTTCATCAATATCACGTCCTGTAACAATGGTCACCTTGCCATTGATTCTAGGATCTACGATAAACGTTTTTTTAGTAATACGGGATACCATATCAATCAGCGTTTTTATATCGGCATCTTTAAGATTAATTTGTGCACCACCTTCAGCATAACTAGGCGCAACGAATCCCATTGCCAGCATGAAGGTGCAGGCAATGATCAAGTGTCGAATGTTAGTTAAACCGTGTTTTTTATTGAAAATCATTTTTATGGGTTTTAACCTATTAGTTGTAGTAAAAAGTGCCTTACCACAAGGACTGTTCAAACAAGGGGGGCTACGTTCTTGTGGTAAAAAACAAACGCTATTAAATATTTTGCACGAATTATGCTTGAATTCTTTTTATCAGGCTAGGTTAACCCCCTATAGAATCACCTCTATTACAATAAATTAATTTCAAAATATACCTTCATAAGGCAAAAATTAACAATAAAAAATAGTATTTTTTACCACTGATTATCTGCCCTGTATTAACTGTTTTTAGGCTTTTTCCCATTCAAGGTTGAATCTTGCTTGACTTGCATAGACAATAGCGCCTTTCAATTGCGCACGATGGACAAAACCATGATCACAACAGCCGAAGTTAGACAACAATTTCTGGATTTTTTTGCGACAAAAGAACATGAAATTGTTGCATCCAGTTCATTAATTCCAGGCAATGATAAAACCCTCCTTTTTACGAATGCGGGCATGGTGCAATTTAAAGATGTCTTTTTAGGTGATGAAAAACGTGCCAATAATCGAGCAACTACGTCACAGCGTTGTGTGCGAGCGGGTGGCAAACATAATGACCTAGAAAATGTTGGTTATACCGCACGTCATCACACCTTTTTTGAGATGTTGGGCAACTTCAGCTTTGGCGATTATTTTAAGCAAGATGCGATTCAATACGCGTGGGAATTTCTTACCGTCGTTGCCAAACTTCCACCTGAAAAGCTTTGGATAACGGTTTTTGAAGACGATGATGAAGCTGCTGATATTTGGCTTAATACAATTGGCATTGCACCTGAGAGATTAAGTCGTATTGGGGCGAAAGATAACTTCTGGCAAATGGGTGATACAGGTCCTTGTGGTCCGTGTACTGAAATATTTTATGATCATGGTGAGCATATCTGGGGTGGTCCTCCAGGAACGCCCGAGGAAGATGGTGATCGTTATATCGAGATCTGGAATCTGGTCTTTATGCAATATAACCGTGCCCAAGATGGTACGATGACTCCGCTTCCTAAGCCATCTGTTGATACAGGAATGGGCTTGGAGCGTCTTGCTGCTATTTTACAAGATGGACACAGTAATTATGATATTGATCTATTTCATAATCTGTTAAAAGCGATTGCTAAACTAGCTGATATTGATCTTAAGTCAGAAGAGTTTACTAATGCATCACTAAAGGTTATTGCTGATCATATTCGCTCATGTTCCTTTTTAATTGTGGATGGCATAGTGCCTTCTAATGAAGGGCGTGGTTATGTTTTGCGCCGTATTATTCGTCGCGCTGCACGTCATGGACATAAGCTAGGTTTGGAA
>JAGLBQ010000093.1 GCA_023146675.1 Cocleimonas sp.
GGATTATCCCATGCCTTAGAGCATATGATGTTTAAAGGCACAAAAACGTATAAATCAGGACAATTTGAAGTTATTTTGTCTGAAAATGGCGCACAAAATAATGCCTTTACCTCTCAAGATTACACTGCTTACTATGAAATATTGGCAAAAGATCGCATTGAAGTCGCATTAAAATTAGAAGCAGATCGTATGCGCAATTTGATTCTTGACCCTAAAGAGTTCAAAAAAGAAATTGAGGTGGTCAAAGAAGAGCGTCGTATGCGTACCGATGATAGCCCTGTTTCCTCCATGCGCGAACAGTTTAATGCGGTTGCTTTTATGAATAGCCCTTACCGTGCGCCTGTGATTGGCTGGATGGTGGATTTAGACACCATGAAGCTGAAGGATTTACAGGACTGGTATAAAAAATGGTATGCACCTAATAATGCCACATTGGTGATTGTCGGCGATGTAGAGCCAGATAAAATCAAAATACTGGTGGATAAGTACTTTGCTAACCTGCCTAAAGGTGAATTACCGGAGGTTAAGCTACGCACTGAAGTGAAGCAATTTGGTGAGCGTTATCTAAAAGTTAAACTCCCCGCTAAAGTACCTAGTTTGCGCATGGGCTTTAAAACACCAGGCATGATTGATGTGATTAAGCCCCTAAAAGGCAAAGTAAAAATTGAAAAATGGGAGCCTTATGCGCTGGAAGTGCTAGCAACGATTCTTGATGGCGGTGGTAGCGCACGTTTGGCTAAAAATCTAATTCGTGGACAAGAAATAGCGGTTGATGCAGGTGCTGGATATTATGGTTTTGGACGCTTATCTGATTTATTTGTACTAACAGGCACACCCGCTAAAGGCACAACAGTTACGCAGTTAAAAGAGGCTCTATTAAAAGAAATTCAAACACTTAAAGAGAAGTTAGTGAGCGTCGATGAGCTAAAGCGTGTTAAAGCACAGGTTATTGCTGAGGAGGTTTATGAGCGTGATTCAATTGAGCATATCGCCTCACTTCTTGGCTCATTAGAAGCAACAGGCATTGGCTATCAGTTAATGGATGAGTATGTGCCACAAATATTAGCGGTCACCGCAGAGCAAATTCAAGCCGTTGCTAAAAAATATCTTATTAAGGACCATTTAACGGTAGCAGAACTTATTCCTCAAGACCTAAAACAGGCAAGCGATAAGCCCGCAGGAGAAGCCAAATGATAATAATAAAACACTCAATGCGTATAATTTTTCTTATTATGCTATTAACCGTCAGCTCGCTTAGCCTTGCGGCGCCAAAAATACAACACTGGACGACAGATAATGGTCTGGCTGTTTATTATGTTCATGTGCCTGAATTGCCAATGATTGATCTACGCCTAACGTTTGATGCAGGTAGCGCTCGAGATGGTAAAAATTTGGGAGTTGCAGGGCTCACAGCCGCCATGCTTGATAGCGGTACAAACGACTTGAATGCAGATCAATTAGCAGAAGCCTTTGAATCGGTTGGTGCAGAATTTTCATCAGGATCAGCACGTGATATGGCATGGATTACACTGCGCACACTCACCCTTGCTGATGAGCAAAAGAAAGCGATTACAACGTGGATGGATGTCCTTAAAAACTCAGTCTTTCCTGAAAAAGATTTTCAACGTCTCATCAAGCAAACATTAGTTGATTTGCAAGCTGAAAAACAAAGCCCAGCTGCCCTTGCTAGTAAAGCTTTTTATAAACATTTATACGGTGATCATCCCTACGCTTTTCCTCAAAATGGTAATGAAGACACCCTTAGTGCAATGAAGGTGGATGATTTAAAAGCTTATTATGCACGCTACTTTGTGGCTAAAAATGGGCAATTAGCCATCGTTGGCGCTATTAAACGTGCAGAGGCAGAAGCATTGGCAAAACAGATTGCCAGCACCTTAGTATCAGGTGAAAAAGCGAAAGCCATTTCTGCGGTAAAAGCGTTGGAAAAATCAGAAGTCGTGCATATCGAATTCCCCTCATCACAATCACATATTATGATTGGACAACCTGGCACAAAACGCGGTGATAACGATTATTTTGCACTTTATTTGGGTAATCACGGTTTAGGTGGTAGTGGCTTTACCTCACGCTTAATGAAAGAGGTGCGAGTTAAACGCGGACTATCTTATAGCGTCTACAGTTACTTTGTCTCCATGCGCGAAGCTGGGCCGTTTTTATTAGGTCTACAAACCAAAAACTCACAAACTGATGAAGCAATAAAAGTTGCCACCGATGTGGTAAAAACCTTCCTAAAAGAAGGGGTAAGTGAAGAGCAATTACAAGCATCAAAAACGAATATTACGGGCGGATTCCCACTACGCACGGCGAGCAATGACGATATTATTGGTTATATTGCTATGATTGGTTTTTATGGTTTGCCACTGGATTATCTTGATAACTTCACCGGGACTATTGATAAAATATCCCGTGATCAAGTTATAGATGCTTATCAACGTCGCTTGCATCCTGATAAATTCCTGACGGTTATTGTAGGAAAAAAAGTGGAGCAGATTGAAAGCAAAGATGATAAAAAAGACGCTGTAAAGTAGCGATCTAATGACAAATCCCGTATTTCGCTTAGGCGGCATATGGGCTGTGAACATTATCCTAATTTGAATCTGCATAGTAATGCCTAGAAAAAAACGCCCCCCAAAATCAGTTCAGAAATCAGGCAATAATACGCTACGCATAATCGGCGGAAAATGGCGCAGTCGTAAACTCAGTTTTATGAGCGCACCGAATCTACGCCCGACTCCTGACCGTGTACGCGAAACCTTATTTAACTGGTTACAAAACTCCATTGCAGATACTCGCTGCCTTGATCTTTTTGCAGGAAGTGGTGCGTTAGGGCTAGAAGCCTTATCACGCGGTGCATCTGAGGTTATCTTTATTGAAAAACACCGTGCAGCAGCACAACAACTGGAGAAAAACCTAGCCTTATTAAACGCCACAAACAGCGTTATTCATCATGATGCTAAACACTATCTGTTAGAAGAAACCAAACCCTTTGATATTATCTTTCTTGATCCTCCCTTTCGCCAAGGTTTATTACCTATCGTTATTGATCTTATCAAGGAAAAAAAATTACTTAAAAACAATACGCTAATTTACTTAGAACATGAAATAGAGGCAAATTATGATTGGCAGAATTGGCATTTAGAGGTTATTAAAGAAACCAAGGCAGGACAAGTTAAGAGTTATTTACTTAAATATACAATGCATATAGATTAAGGGCGAGAAATAGGAATTTATGGATTTACTCAATAGCACATTTGACTTTATTAAAAACCCTGAAAATAGCTGGATACTTTATTCTATCGCTGCTTTTATGATTCTCGATGGCTTTATTATACGGGTTATTGTTAACTACCTGCCCAATATATTACCTAAAAAAGAAGCTGAAAAGCTATCTAAATCAGCCCTGATAGGCTTCTCTGCCAACCTTAGTACAATTGCTGGCATTGTCCTTGCCATTGTCACTTATTATTTTATTAGCTGGTAGTGGGTCATTCTTGTGAATTTTATGCACTCTCCTAGTCATCCAAAACCGATGCATACGCTAAAATGTCACGCATTTGTTCTGCGCTAAAGCTTTTAAAGAACTCCTCTTTGGGGTCTTCTTTATCATGACTGCGTTTGAGTTCGGTATAGAGTCGTATTTGTCGTGTCAGGTATTGGGTATATTGCCCCGCTAGTTGTGGTGCTATCTCTTCCTCTTCATTGGCACTCCCCATGCCATATTTTCCGTGGCATGATTTGCACTCCTTTTTATACAGTTTTTTTCCTACTTTAAGATCACCTTTTGCTTTGGGAATCTGAATCGTTTGTTTGGCTTCTAATAAACGCGCATAGGCATCAAAATCAGGCGCATTTTCATCAACCTTTGACAGGCGGCTGGATAGTTTTATCTTATTCAGAAAAATAGAAATATCCATTATATCTTCATTAGGCATTTGGCGATTATCCACGTGTTCAACCATCGGCATATTAGGGCGGGTGCGATCACGGAATGCGATCATTTCTTTGAAAATATAGTTGACGGGCATTCCTGCTAAACGTGGGTATTTGCCTTCTTTTCCCCCCATACCATATTCACCATGACAGCCTGCGCAAACCTGATTGATATCATCCCCATTGTATTTATCGTAATCATGCTCCTTTGTGGTTGCCAATAGCGTACTGCTCAGCGTAAATAGCAAACAGAGAAAAGAAAAGCGGGTTAGTAGTGATACATTTAGCATTTTTAATTTTATTCCAGTGTTAATAGAGTATGGATTATCCAATATAAATTCAGGTTATAAAAAAATCCCATAAATTTCATAATGAATTTGCTCAAATTAATCTCAGGTTCAGCTAACTTGTAGAGAATAGCGCCTAAATCAGTGGTTGATATTAACCATTCTATTGCTTGATAGATTTAGATAATAACCACCCTTTAGTTTAATTTAGCATCCGCTTATCAAGATTGATTAAGGTCAATTAACCCATTCTAATATGGGGATAGACTGAAAAAACGTGTGAAATAACACAGCTAAAAACCATCAACAACTCGTCTCAATCGCTTGCGCACAAAAATTGAGGTGACTTCTCAACCTCCTCGGGAAACAAACAATATGAAACCAATACGAAAAATAATGGCAGTCACAATGGCTGCTGCCTTTCTTGGATTATCAGCAGGTTCGACATTCGCTCAGGACTCCCTTGCCGATGTAATGAAAGCGCGTGGTTTAACTGAGAAAGATATATTAGCAGCAGCTAAGACGTATACACCAACAGGTGGACGTGATGAATTCCTAGCCTTTAGTTCAGGCGGTCAGAGTGGTCAAGTTATTGTTTACGGCATTCCTTCCATGCGTCTCTTAAAATATATTGGTGTCTTTACACCTGAGCCTTGGCAAGGGTATGGTTTTGATGATGAGTCAAAGGCGGTGTTAGCTCAAGGTAGAATTGAAGGTAAAGATATTACTTATGGTGATACCCATCACCCTGCGCTAACGGAAACAAATGGTGAGACAGATGGTAAATACCTGTTTATCAATGATAAGGCAAACCCAAGAATTGCCGTTATTGATCTACATGATTTTGAGACCAAGCAAATTGTAGTTAACCCTTTTATGCGTTCCGCTCACGGTGGTGCTTTTGTAACACCAAACACTGAATACATTATGGAAGCATCTCAATATGCATCCCCAATGGTCGGGAACACTACCGTAGTATCACTGAATAAATTCAATGATGAATTCCGTGGTGTTTTAACCTATTGGAAGTTTGACATGAAAGAAGGGCGCATTAAGCCTGAGGACTCTTTCTCGTTTGAACTGCCTCCTTACTCTCAGGATTTATCCGATGCAGGTAAAGGCCCATCTTATGGTTGGGGCTTCACTAACTCGTTCTGTACTGAGCGTTATGTAGGCGGTATCGAGAAGGGGCGTCCTCCTTATGAAGCAGGTTGCTCTTCTAAAGACACCGACTTTATGCATATTACCAACTGGAAAAAAGCGGCTGAGTTAGTCGGGGCAGGAAAGATTGGTAAAAAGGTCAACGGCTCTATTATCATTTCGATGAAAGAAGCGGTTGCGAATGACTTATTCTTCTTATTGCCTGAGCCTAAAAGTCCACACGGTGTTGATGTAACGCCTGATGGAACTAAAATCATTGTTGCAGGTAAGCTAGACAGCCATGCTTGGGTTTATGATTTTGCTAAGATTAAAAAAGCCATTGAGGATAAGAACTTTGAAGGTAAAGACCCTTACGGCGTGCCTATTATTGCCATCAAGACTGCTTTGGATAAATCCGTATCAGTTGGTTTAGGTCCACTACATAACCAGTTTGACTCTAAAAAATGTGTGGTTTATACCTCTATCTATGTTGATTCCATGATCACTAAGTGGGACTACTGTGAAGGCAAAGTGCTAGATCAATTGCCTGTTCACTATAATGTGGGTCACTTGATGACAATGGAAGGCGATACGGTTAAGCCTAAAGGAAAATACCTCGTTGCATTGAATAAGCTAGCGATTGACCGTTTTAACCCTGTTGGACCGTTGCATCCACAAAATCATCAGTTAATTGATATTAGCGGTGATAAGATGGTTCTGCTTTACGATATGCCGATCCCCTTAGGCGAGCCTCATTATGTTTCTGCTATTCAGGCAAGCAAATTGAAGCCAGCAGTACGTTATAAGTCAGGAACTAACTCACGTACTAACAAAAAATCAAAATGGAAGACTCGTGCGGGTCGTGAGAAAATTGAACGTAGTTGTGATGATGCAGGCAAGTGTACAGTACATGTTTATGGTACAACCATCCGTTCACATATCACACCTGAGACGATTGAAGTTACCGTTGGTGATACTGTTTCCATTCACTTAACTAATCTTGAACGTGCCGAAGATGAAACCCACGGTTTCGCAATGTATGCACAAAATGTTCAGTTATCGATAGAGCCTGGTAAAACGGCTTCTGCAACCTTTGTTGCTGACAAAGCAGGTGTTTATCCTTACTACTGTACTGAATTCTGTTCAGCACTTCACTTAGAGATGCAAGGTTACTTATTAGTGCGTCCTAAAGGCTATAAAGACGACGGTGCGAAACTAGAAGAAGGTCAGCAGTACACCGAAGCAGACTATAACAAACAAGTTAAGACTAATATCGAAACGCAAGGTGTTATCGACTCTGTTGTAGGCTTTATCACTGAACGCAACTACAAAGACTTCCCAGAAGTTGTCGCACTCGTTGAAGACGCAACCGATCAGTTAGGTTTTGCAGAAGACTCTAAAAAGAAAGCGGCTGATCATGCGGCTAAGAAAGAGTGGAATAAAGCAATGGGTTGGGCAAACCAGTGGTGGCAGTATCAAGTTAAAACAGCCGACATGGGTTTACGTGCCAAGACTTTCCTAACAGAACACGATGCTAAGATTGTTGAAAAGAAGAAGTAATGATTATTTAGTCTGTTTTTAGACGGTAATTTTGAGAAAGGAGATGATGCAAATCATCTCCTTTTTTTTGCCCGTCTTTTATGCTCCTACTTCTCTTGTACCCAAATTCCTATTTGGGTACACACACAGGAAATTCTATTTCCATAACGGTATCGAAATAGAATTTCTGAACAGCATTACCAAATTGAATTTGGTAACGAGAAAACACAGAATACGATGCTAAGATTGTTGAAAAGAA
>JAGLBQ010000094.1 GCA_023146675.1 Cocleimonas sp.
ATGATGCAAATCATCTCCTTTTTTTGCCTGTCTTTTATGCTCCTACTTCTCTTGTACCCAAATTCCTATTTGGGTATACACCTAGGAAATTCTATTTCCACAACGGTATCGAAATATAATTTCTGGACAGCATTACCAAATTGAATTTGGTAATGAGAAAATAATTCGAACCCACCAGCTTTAGCTGGTTGTTGAGTTATCAATGATCAACACTAGGTATCTTTAAACATGAGTCTCAATAATAGCCACTCTATCTCAGTAGGGAGCAATCAGGTCAACCGTTTTAACCTGTTGCATATCCCATTGTTTATTCGGATCAAAGACATTAAGAACAAGGTAATAGGTTGTTAAGAAACGACTGACAGCACCTTCTAACTGCTCTGTTTTCTTAGAGGCTATTCCCAAACCAATCAACCCCTCTTTTGCTGCATAGCGACTGTTTTCCCTTAAACCTTTGCGCAATAAGACGCCTCGATTAGTATAGTGACTTGTTTTATCGTTATAAAGCCAGTTATACACGGCTTTGACTACAGGGCTATTGACTACAGGATAATCTATGGTTGAGGATAAACCTATCATAGCAATGGCTTCCCGCTCCTTTCTCCAATCCCAATGTGCAGTATTATCTGCATTATGTCCTAGTCTCCCACTATCGCTTTGAATACCTGCATATTGCAGTAAACGCCCCTCTGGGGAATTGAAATCAGCATGATGTGAATATAGCTCTTTGTTAGCGAGATAATCAGCATAATATTGAGCTGGTTTTAAGCTAACTTTAGGCTCAACCCCTTCAAAGGGTCGAAGACCTCTAGCACAGCGTTCACTATTAATCAGGTACAAGGCTTTTTGAGCAGAAGTATAATTATCCCATACCGCTTGCTTAGGTAGCTTAAGATTTATTTCTTCAACTGAGTCATCCTGCTGTCTAGCGGTACTAAATATCTTTTCAATATCAGTTACTGATAATGACTGTGTGCGTAACAAATGAGATAGCGGCTGTTGATCAACGGTAAAATCAACAAATTTACTTTCAGTTAATGTCGTTGATTTACATTGATAGGCTTGACTAGGAATAACATTAATAATACGTTTAGTGGGTTGTACATTACTTTTTTCATCCTTTACGCTATACACAAGAACATGTTCACCCGTGATATTCGTATCGACTAAGCCTCCATTACTGACTCTAACATCTTCTTTTACAAATAAAGAACTCCAAACAAAAGAAGCATCACTATAAACGGCACCTTGTTCGATATTAATAGGGTTGTTACCTAAAGGGATTATTGACGCCGGTAATTTAACAAGCATAGAAGCATTGCCATAATATCCTTTGCTGTCGGTGACTTTTAGTCTGATGAATAACAGACTATACTCTGTAGGGGATGCTTTATAAGCATATGGCTCCGTATAAGTGTTTTTAGTGACTATCTTTTTAGCATCCACTCTTTTACTAATATTATATATTGTATCCTTTATTCGAAATACATCAGAACCATACCAGTTAAGTATCTCCTCATGAAAACTCCATTGGTAGCGAACAATGGGGTTATCTGCTTTTGCTTCGAAGCTAAAATCAATGGTTTGTCCCAACTCTGGATTAATTACCTCTATACCTAATAGTTTTTCTCTTGACAATAGTGATGAGTACGGTGTAACAGCAATAGTATTGAGTGTAGCCACCGTATAATTAAAGACTTTAGTGGCTTGATTTCCAGCACTATCAGAGACATTTATTTCTATTGTTAATATACCTAGATCCCAATCACCATGCCCTCCAAATTCATCAAGATGGTCTTTTTTTATATAAAGCATATTAGTTTTTTGATCGTAACTTACATCATATATATGGGGAGTTTCACCATTAATTTGAACTATCTTTTCTAGTCCCTCGCTAGCATAAGACATATCTATTCCTGATCCAGAATCAGTTAATGAATAGCGAAGATAACTATCTGGATCAACAGTTATTACACCTTCTCTATCTGTTTTTTCTATAGTTACATCTTTGATTTGTGGTGGCTCTTCATCTTTTTCCGCAATAACATATATATTTCTTGTTATGTATGTTTTATTTCCTTGTTGATCTATCGCACTATAGGTAATCATATATTTACCGAGTGTTGAAGTATCAACAGAGCCTGTGCTAGTTACCATCAGGTTCTGGTCAACATTATCAAGTACGGTTGCACCAGCATCAATATATTTTGTACCTTTGATAACAACAGTAGGATTCTTCCCTGTTAGAATAATTTCTGGCACTTCGTCATCAAGTAAGTAATTAAACTGTTTTTTTATTTTATTCCCTGATTTATCCGCTACTTCTAATTCAACTTGAAGCGTAGGACTTGCCACAGAAAGATCAAGTTTAATATTTAGGAACAACGTGCCTTCAAAATAATATTGAGATATATCATGATGATTAGAATCAGATTCTGCTGTTGTAATCTTTGGCTTAATAGACAAACTATCGATACCCGAACCAAGATCAATCAAACTATATTTTAGTGACAGCCGTGTTGATAACGTGGGCTTATTAAGGTCTTTAATTTCGGGTGGTGTTTTATCATTTGCAGCAACAATAGACACCTCACGCTCTGCGGTAACTTTATTAGCAGTTGAATCGATTGCCGTATAATAAATAATATAGGTGCCAATAGAAGAGGTAGGCATTATTTTATCTAAACCTACGGTTGTAACGGTTAATTCAACACCCTCAGAATCCTTTGCCATTGCACCAGCATCAATATATTCTTCTCCTTGAATGATCTTGACAGGAGTGCTTCCTAATAGCGTAATACTAGGGGAAGTACCACCTTCACTACCTAATATAAAAAATACACCCAGCAAAAGGACTAATGGGGATAGATATCTTCTTATTGTAGAAATATTCATAACAATTTTTTGCTCTAAATTATTTAAAGGTTATTATATTGAGGTTTCGGCATGGTTCAAAGCGAGGTAATATCAGCCCACATTTTTACAGGAATACTGCGTTGCTTGATAATAACCTTTAAAGCCTGTGTTAAATACAGCTTCAGATATGATTTTTCGAAAGTCTGAAAAAGAAAAACTGGCTCAACCACAGGTTTTATATTTACGAGGGAGCAAGGTAGCCCGTATGGATCTTTGTGGAATACGGGAAAACTATACATTAGCATAAATTACCTAATGATTTTTATGAAAATATCACGGTAATGCATCCTCCTCCCCTATTCCGTAAACTTCATACAGGCTACAAAAGTGAAAACTACTTTTTTATCACTGCAAACGGTTTGAAGGGTTGAGAAGAGCTGCCATGAGTTGCCCTTGGGTTTTTTTGGCACATTGCCACTAAACCCAAGGGAAACAGGGTAATCACATGTCTGCAATACGGAATCAGAGCTTCGTATCACTGGCGCTTGCTGTTAATTCACAAGCACTCACAAATCTATGTATTGGTAATTAAACCGCACTGCAATGACATTTGTGCCGCATTTCGGGCATTTGGCTTCTCAGCCGCTATCCCAACTCTCAACACTCCGTTAGTTTATCACTTGAAAACCGTTTCGTGAGAAGTTATGCGTGGTCGCGCCATTTCCCCCTGTCGC
>JAGLBQ010000095.1 GCA_023146675.1 Cocleimonas sp.
ACAATATGTGTCCTATATGTTAAATGGTGAAGCGCTGTTGATAGAAGCAAAAGAGTTAGCTTTAATCCACCCGCCGTCAGAAGATGGGGATGTAACCTCAGTTATTAATATCAGTAACCATTTAGCAACCCTTGATAGTGGTACCGACTCTTGGATTAATATATCACCAAATGGAGAGTGGTTATTACTAGAAAGCACCCGTCTTCATAATGGGTGTAATTCTTGGGCTTGTCTAATTTATGGGAAGCGTGACTTATCAGAATTTTCTGTTGTTGAAACACCAATTGAAGGGCTTATCCATCCTGGAGGATTTAGTGCTATTAGTTCTGATGGTAAAATCATTGTGGCTCAAATGTCTTTAAATAATCGCTTTGATTTAGTTCTCTTACGCAGGACAGGTAATAATTGGAGTGAACCAGAGGTTATTACGTTAAACTCTCCATCAGATAATAATAGAATGCCTGCTATCTCTGCTAATGGACAAGAAATTGTATTTAATTGCGGAGAGAGTATTTGTATTAGAAATATTGATGGCAGTAGCATAGAAACATTAATTAACCCTTCAAATAGAGATGAAGTAAGTGCTGTTGGATCTGCAGATTTTGATCCGCTAAGTAACGATATAATATTAGAAGGAGACGATAATTCTGAAAGAATTTGGCGCTACAATAGAACAAACTCAACAATGCAACTACTCAACAGCACCCATACAAACGACAACTCACCCTGTGTACTTTCAGATGGACGCATTGCTTCTTTATGGCTAAACCGACCTGGAAATTCAAATGGTTCACATGAACTTAAAATAATGAGCGCTAATGGGGCTAGTCATTTTGTAGAAGTTGGAAATGTAGACATTAGTGATTTTGGCATTGGTTGTGGCGGTGAAAATCATTAGAAATAGAGTATCACTAACAATACCTTCGCCAAAATGAAAAACACCTCGTTTTTGAGGATTGCATAATCTGTAAGTGATTGATTTATGCAAGTCAAAAAATACTATTTTTCACAAATCAAAATTGGCAAAGGTATTGTTACACTCCTTCAGAACAGAAAGTGTCATCTAGGAAATGAATGATACCTTTCCACATTCATCTTCATCCTATTCTACAAGTATTACAGCTATCAAAAATATAGAGCCATCCCTAATAAGTTTGAAAGCTTTTATGATAAAATCTGACATACTTCGCACAAACCCAAAATAAGGATTAGCTACTAAAACTATGTTGACACTTTATCAATTTAACTCCTGCCCTTTCTGCTGGAAAGTCAAAGCGCTTTTAAACTATACCAATCAGCCTTATGAAACCGTGGAGGTTACGCCGTTTGGAATGCCTGAGCTTGAGTTTACTGAGCATAAAAAAGTACCCGTACTTAAAGACGGCGATCAAGTAATCACAGAGTCTGCCGCAATAATTGAGTACGTTAATGAAAATTACAGCAAATTAGCGATTAATGATGATGCCAAGCAGTGGACAGTATGGGTTGATGATAAGTTAGTGCATTATCTACCACCTTTAATTCACCCCAATTTCAGGACTTCTTTTCGTAATTTTGCTCATATTCTTGAAGGTGGGCAGTTTGGTTGGTTTAAAGGAAAATTTATCCGCCTAATGGGATCTTTTGTCATGCCTCGTGTGGCTACCAAAATGAAGCTTAAACACAATATTGATGATGTTGAGAAAGAGTATCTTGCCGCAATTGATCACTGGGTAGATAAGGGCTTAGCGGGCAAGGATTTCTTTGGCGATAGTAAGCCTGACTTTGTCGATTGCAGTGTATTTGGTGTCTTGCGCTCTAGTGATCAGCTGGGCGCTATTACTCTGGCAAAGTCGCATAATGCTGAGTTTTCTAAATGGTATGATGCGTGTTATCCCATCATGAATGGCTAAATGATGGTTAAAGGGAGGTAGAAAAATGATTCATCAGAAAGTACCCTATAAACTTAACTCCATTTTATCAGCTTTAGTGTTATATGCCCTATGCTTCACCTCCCCTAGCATTGCCGCAGATGCACCCACTGATGCATTAAAAACATTTTATCAACATGTTGCAAAACAGGAGTGTGAGGATGCATTAACATTGCGTCCTGATTACTCCCTACAGCGTTGTGAAAAAGTCAGCAAAGTTCATATTCACAAAGTAACAACGGAACTCAGTGATAATGACAATGCTGTCTTACTATTAGAGCTTGATTCTTTTTATAATAAGAAAAAGAGTTATTTTTTTGGCTATGTTCGCATGGCAAAAAAAAAGGAAAAGTGGCAGGTTATCGGCCCTTTTAAAAGCAAGGAGGATTATTGGCTGGATGAGTATGTTAAACGCTATATTCCAGGCGAATTTAAAGGATTACCTGAATCAGTAAAAAAGAAAAAATTCACACCACCACCTGCACCCATGTTTTCTTCAAAAAAAGCACCACAAGAGGAAGATATTATTGCAGAAAAAAAAATATCCGCACCTGGTGATTCCATTGATGCGGATGAATTTACCCCACAGCAAACTGAAAAAAAAGAAAGTAGCACTAAAAAACATAGCATTGCTAAAAAAAATACGGCTATCAAATCGACAAAACCAGAAGCTGATAAGTTTCTATCTGGTGGTTATGCAATACAAGGAAACTACACCTCTTTATTAACAAAGATACGTCAGCATTTTCCTACTGATACAAGTGCTAGCCTTTTATTAATTGATAAAAGCCGTCGTACCCTTTACCTTTATAATCCACAAAATCTATTACTCGCTTTTTTTCCTATTCTTTCTTCTGATAATTCTAGCTTTTTATCAGGTCTTTATAAGGTAAGTCTAGACAAACCTGTAAGATCAGAAAAATATACCCCCCTACAAGGAGGGCAACCAATTCTATTAAAGAGGATGCTATTGCAAGATAACAAGGATAATCCACACTTTTACATCCGCGACCTGTTTGATACTGATACAAAAAACAGCCTGAAACTTAGCCCTATCGACAATAAAAAACTACAGCAACTTCTTTCGACACCCTCAATGGCCTATATAGGACAATAGTCTTAATGAAAATATTCAGTCTATTGAATATAATCAAAAAATACTCATTTTTATACTATTTTATTGATTATTCTCAATGTATATACCATAATATAGTCAGAAATGGATTTCTTTAATTAACATGCACTTGCATAACACATCTATCAACCCCCTTTAAGTACCTGATAATGTAGTTTTTTGCAAAATGCTATCAAGCGTAGATAATACTCATGCGTGTAATGGGAATGTTGGTGATACTCGTCATCGCTATGTTTATCATCTTATTGTCTTTCATGACAATAAAAGATAAACAGATGAACTCACCAGAAAAAACACAAACAGCACAAACTCAATCTTCTTTAGAAGTTGCTACAGGCGGTGTCGTCAGTACGCCGCTCGCCTTGCCGGGCAAGCAAGATTTGCAGTTTCAATACATTCAAGAACAGTTAAAAAACAAACGTAATGAAACAGAATTGAGTTATCAGCAGAAGATTGAGCTCCAGCG
>JAGLBQ010000096.1 GCA_023146675.1 Cocleimonas sp.
TGCACAATCAAATGCAGAAAAACTCAAACAGCAAGATTTACAGCAAGCTTATTTATTAAAACAGCAAGAAATGACTAAGCTAGATAAGGACAAGCAATATGAAGCTGGCATGACCGAGAAGCTATTGTCCTTTGAAAAAGAAAAGTTACGAATGTCACAAACACATGTAGAAACATTAGCACTACAAAGAACCGATGCACAGCAGCAGTCAGCACTGAACGCTCTTCTAGTCTTTTCTGCATTGATTTTTACAATTAGTTTTGCATACTATATTGTCTCTTCACATAATATTTACCGCAAAAAAGAACTCGCTAAATTAGAACATGACAAATTATTTGCGTTAAAACAGCAAGAAGCAATGCAAGAAACTCGCATTAAGGTGTTAGAATCTATTGCCGACCTACCAGGTGCTGATAAAAAAGAAATTATTGAAGGACTGATAGGATTAAATCGAACTTACGAGGAGCTGGAGAATAAAGCTGAAAGAGAGCCTCCAATTGAAATAGAATTAACAGACTTAAATCCACCACAAATGAAGCAGGTGCCAAAAGCATAACAAAGCCTTCTCTCATCAAAAATTTGCGAAATTTCCCGCTTACTTTATTATCGTACTTATATTGTGAATAAGCATCATCCACAGGCAGTCTATCTTGTTGATGGTGCGAGAACACCGTTCAGCCATCACCTACGCCAAGACTCAAAATCCACCCCAGCTTATTCCAAACTTGATTTGGCTGTTTCAACTGCGCAAGCACTGTTTTTAAAACAACCATTCACCGCATCACAGCTTGATGATCTTGTCATTGCCAGCAGTACGGCTAATCCTATAAAAGATCTAGCACAGCAGTTAGCCCAACGCCTGCAATGTCAACCTGCACTCATTCCTCATACCTTTTCTTCTGGCGAAAACTGCGGCATACAAGCACTACAATATGCGCATCAGCAAATTGCATTTCAACAAAAATCACTGATTTTGCTGGGTGGTGTTGAGATGTCAACAGCAAAGCCCGTTGCACTTAATCCTTCATTATCAGAATGGATTAGAGAATGGCAAACAACAAAAGGTCTGACAAATAAGCTAAATGTCTTAAACCAACTTCATACTCGAGATTTTCATAAAAACAGCACAGGTAACACAGAGACAGATCACTACTTTTTACATAAAGAAAAAGCAGAGAAAACAGCAAATTATCTCTCAATTTCAGCAGAAGCAATGGCTGAGTATGTAAAGTTAAGCCAGCGCCGACTTAAATATGCACAGCGCAATAAACAGCTTAAAAATATTATCCCCCTATTTTACCCTAATGGCTCTAGTCTTCACCGTGATGAAGATATTATTAATACTGATCCTGAGTCATTACAGCAAACCATTATTACAGGCAATCCACCCACAGGAATTATCACTAAAGCCAGTGTTAGCCAAGCAACTGATGGCGCTTGTCTCCTGCTATTAGTCAATCAGGAGATGCTAGATAAATATGAATTGTCACCACTGGCCGTGCTATCAGAACCCAATTGGGATAACAACGATAATGCGATTGAAAGCCTTTTAAGTGCCAACACATGCCAAGCGAGTGAGATTGATTATTGGGAATGGGATGAAACTTCCGCTGCAGAAGTGCTTGCTCTCGAAAAAAAGCCTCAGTTTGCATCCATCGAAGCTTTTCAATCGCTAAATAATGTCAATATTGATGGCGGATCACTTGCATTGGGAAGCCCTAATACTGCCAATAAATTTCGCTGTATTTTACAATTAGCCACTATATTGCAAAGAGAAAAAGCCCACAAAGGTATCTGCCACTTTAGTTTTGCCAATGGTCAAAGTAGCGCCCTATTATTACAAAGTAACCAAAAGGGTGAAAAATGACAGGCTTTCAGCATATCAGTATCGCCAGAACAAAAGACGATATTGTCTGGCTAACCATTGATTCTAAAGACAATGACGATAACGCCCTGACTATCAGTCTACTAAAAGAAATGCGTGAAGTGATTGATAACCTACAAGGTAAAGGCTTTAAAGGGCTTATTATATCCTCAGCCAAATTAAGTAGCTTTATTTCTGGTACTGATTTAAACACCCTTCTCAAACTAACCACAGAGAAAAAAGCAAAAATATATACCAGCTTAGGCAATCAATTATGCCGTCACATCAACAAGCTAGATTTTCCAACGATTGCCTTAATTAATGGTGATTGTAGCAATAGTGGTCTAGAAATAGCATTATGTTGCGACTACCGCATAGGCACCGATAGCACAACCACCCTCTTTTGCTATAGCGATATAAAACAAGGGCACTACGCAGGATTTGGAAGTATTTCTCGCCTAATAAAAATCAAAGGGTTAGCATCTACTCTAAAGATATTGAAGGGTGCTACCTACACCGCTAAAAATGCACTCTCTATAGGACTTATTGATTACGTTGTCCCCACACATAAGACTCATCAAGCAGCGCAATACCTTATCGCACAGCATAATGATGAGACAAACCCCAAGCAATCACATTTTAATTTTAAATCCATCTCTAGGACTCTGTTGCCAAATAAATTGCAAATTGCATTGCTAAGTAATCAAGATAACTCAAACGCAATTAGCAGCATTATAGAAACGTGGAAAGCTTTTAATAGTAATTCCGATGCAAGCCATAATGAAGCGAAAGAAGCTGCAAAACTATTAGTTTCTGATACGGTAAAAAATCAACTACAACTACAAAAACTGTATCTAACACTTGATCAGGATATTATTGTCACCGCACCACAGTCACAGCGTATTCATATCATCGGTTGTGGTGTAATGGGGCGCTATATTGCCCGACTCTGCGCTGAAAATGGTTTTTATATCAGTATTTATGACAAACGCTCTGCTGCATTAGAAAAATTATTACCTGAACTCTATCAAGGTTGTGATAATAAAAATCACGCTAAACTCCGACACAAACTCATCGATCGCATCATCATTGATATTGATAATAGTGGACTAACACATGCTGATATAATTATTGAAGCAATTCCTGAAGATAAGCACGCGAAAGCCTCTCTGCTCCACGATATAGATAAACAAGCAAAACAAAGTGCAGTCATTCTAACCACCACTGCCTGCCTGCCATTAGAAGAAATAGCAAAAGGAATGAAAACACCCCAGCGTTTAGCGGGGTTTAATCCTTATCATCCTTTATTTTCCAGCAAAATTGCTGAAATAAGCACCCACAATGATAACTCTCAATTAAGCCAGCGCATTAAATCCTTTAGCAAAGCCCTGCAACTCAAGCCCATTCAGGTCAAAAGTAATTCAGGCTACTTAGGCACACGTTTATTGATGACTTATTTGATTGAATCAATGCTTATTCATCAGTCAGGTATTAGCACACTAGCAATTGATAAACTCACTGCTAATATGGGCATGAGCCATGCACCTTTTGATCTCATTGATAGTATTGGAATTAGTGAATGCCTACAAGTCAGTGAAGCCCTTGCTGATCGGCTAAATTACGATGTCCCCAGTATTTTAATGCAAAAAAACGAACAAGGTTTAAAAGGGAAAAATTCAGGCACAGGATTTTATCGCTATAAAAAAGGCAAAAAACACCAGCCAATCTTTGATAAAACACTCAATTCTCCCTCATGGAAAACTAAAAGCAAAGAAGTAGAAAAACGCTTAATAGAAAAAATGATTAATGAAGCGCGTAGTTGCGAGCAACAGGATATTGTCGGTGAACAAGAAATAATAGATCTTGTTGCTACCATTATTACAGGATTTGCAGCGGAAAAAGGCGGTCCACTGGCTTATTTACAACAATTGCAGTCTGAAAAAATAATAGCTAATGTAGAGCAAAAATAGATCTATTATCTCGACTAACCTAGCAATAAATAGGTCGCCCTATAAGTCAAATTCCTTCATTTTGCGTGCTAAGGTATTACGCCCCCAGCCCAATAAGTCTGCAGCTTCTTTCTTTTTACCGACTGTTTTTTCTAATGCAGCCTTTAATGCAACCGCTTCAAATAAGGGTGTTAATTGATGTAATAATTGTGTTTCCCCCTTATCCAGACGCTGTTGTATTTCTTGTTGCAATAATACTTCCCAACTAGTCCCACTATGACAGGGCTGCACTTCTGATTTTAACTCTATAGGCAAATCATCCAGTGTAATTTCGCGCCCTGTTGCCATTACCATTAGCCAGCGGCTGAGATTATCTAACTGGCGTACATTACCTTTCCATGGCAGTGTTTGTAGATAGTCCATAACCGCAGTATTAGCTGTTTTTGTTTCAACCTGCAATTCCTTAGCAGCATTTTTAAGAAATTGCTGGAATAGCAAAACAATATCCTCACCCCGTTCGTACAACGGCGGAATCTGTAGTCGAATGACATTTAAACGATGAAACAGATCTTCACGAAACAAGCCCTGCTCAACATGTTTTTCTAGATCTTGATGCGTTGCCGCAATGACGCGCACATCAACCAGCACAGGAGTATGTCCACCCACACGATAGAATTTACCCTCCGACAACACACGCAATAATCGTGTTTGTAATTCTGCGGGCATATCCCCTATTTCGTCTAAAAATAAGGTGCCATGATTGGCTTGCTCAAAACGTCCTTTGCGCAATGCATAAGCACCTGTGAATGCGCCTTTTTCATGACCAAACAATTCTGATTCCAATAAATCTTTAGGAATAGCCGCCGTATTTATCTCAATATAAGGCGCATCAGCACGTGGGCTATGGGTATGTAATGCTTTAGCAACTAGTTCTTTTCCTGTTCCTGACTCTCCCGTTACTAAAACAGAAATACTGGATTTACTTAAGCGTGCAATCGTACGAAACACCGCTTGCATTGCGGGAGATTTGCCAATAATTTCTTGTGGTTGTAGTAACGATGAAGCTTCATTGCTACTGGATGTTTTTTCTGTATGCGTTGAACGATATTGCTCACAAGCACGCTGCGCTAACGCGGTTGCATCATGAATATCAAACGGTTTAGGAAGGTACTCAAATGCTCCTTTTTCATACGCTAGCACTGCACTATCCATATC
>JAGLBQ010000097.1 GCA_023146675.1 Cocleimonas sp.
GCAGAATCAAAGCTGGTAACATCCATATCCGCTTTGCTTAATGCACGCTCTAATACCCAGCGTATCGACTGATCATCATCGACTATCCAGACTGTAGGTTGTTGTGTCATTGTTATTCCTTCATTTACCTCGTAACACCCTTAGGTCTTAATTAGCCAACACACCATGCCGTCGGTCTGCGCATACCCGCAAGTTGGCAACCTTGTTGCATATAGCCATGAGGAAATAGTTTAAATAAATGCTTTTTGGCTGCTTTCTTATCAAGGTTTTGTTGCGCAGCTATATATTTTGTCGCTTCACGTACATCAGGCGTTGTTTGGTGCTCTGCATGATGTTCACGAATAAAATACAAAATAGGTAGATGCTCCTCTTTAAATTCAAATCCTTTCCACTCTGAGGCGAGTAATTTTGCAACCTCTTCCGTCCATTCTTCGGGATGCTTTAAATACCCATCAGCACAACGTTCAAACGGTATATCAACGGGATTTCTCATGCCTGTTTCTTTCATTTTTTATCTCCAACTAATTAACCAGTAAAAACACGCTTAAATTGAGCAATCGCTTCTTTAGGTGTGGTTTCTTTTATTGTTTGTAACAACTCTTGAACATCAAATTTATGATGCTTTTCATACGCAACGCCCATTTGTGGCATATCCGCTAAGCCTATTTCTCGCGCATGCTCAACAAAGCCTTTGTTCTTCCAGAAAAACGCACCTGGCATTGTGGTTGGTATAACGAGAACATAAAACAATGAACGTCCAATGATCGAAGCAGCTAATGCCATTAAGGCAAGCAGTATAAAACCAACCGTACTATTTGAAAACAGTGCCAACCCGCTGGCTAATAATAGACTGCTAATTAATAAGCCATTACGCAACCAGTAGGCATAACCATAAGTCGTGGTTTGCTCATAAAAAGAAGCAACACCTTCACTTGTGGCAGGTTTTAAATCACGCGCATGGGCTAATAAACCAATACCTTCAATGGTTAACCCTAATACAACAACACTCGCTAATGCTGTCATTAATTCCGTCGTTATTACGCCTGAAACCAAGACCATTAAAGCAATAAGCAAACTGCCCAGACTCAATGCAGTACCTGCAAATGAAGCGGCGGTATGCCAATGATTCCAATAAGGACGTGCTTCAATGCGGTAGAGTTTATACATATAAAATCCACCCAAGCCAATACCTGCCAAGCCTAATAACGCAAAGAGTGCTTGTAGAAAATTAGTAAAGGCATTATCAAATAAAGCAAAAAAGCTATAGCCTATTAAGCCTGTAAAAAAGGCGGTGACACCTGCTATTTCACGACTCACAGGGGACATTTGTAGGTTGTAAAAACCACGATAAAAACGATGCGGCTTGCCAAGATGCATATTGAGCTTAAACAACCCTGTTGCTGTCAGTGCCAACATAACAATCAGTAACGGAAGAAAAGCAGTGGTTTCTTTTAGCGCTATGATGGGTGAAAAAGCCGTCCATTCTCCCAGTATTAGTATTAAAAAAGTCCCCATTACCGCTTGAATACTGAGGGTAAACGCAACATGCGCGCTTTCATGGGATCGTAATAATTTATTCAAATTCCATTGACGCTTAAAACCATGCTTAGGATCTAACTCGGGTTTAAATTTTCCTGTGCTATCATCTTTATGATATTTAACGGCTGTATTGTCAACACGCACCATATCGCGCTGAGTGGAGCGGGTTTGTTGAAAGCGAATATTTGGATTAGTGATGTCAGTACGCGGAAAACCTGGAATCTCTGTTTTTACTTGGGTTCGATTCTCAGGTGTGTTTTCAATGACACCGAAATCTAATGCATTGCCCAAACAAGCGGAGACACAGGCGGGTTTTAACCCCACTTCTAAACGATCCACACACATATTACATTTGCTCACCGTGCCTTCAACAGGGTCAAGCTGGGGAGCATTATAAGGGCAAACCCATGTACAGTAACCGCAACCAAAACAGATATCAGGATCTTGCAATACGGCGCCATATTCTGCAAATTTGGTATAAGCACGGGTCGGACACCCCTTTAAACACACAGGATCATCGCAGTGATTACACGCCATCGATATATTTAAACGCTGATAATTTGGATAAGTCCCCCCCTCAACAAAACCAACGGAACGAAACGCAAAGTGAGAAGGTACATCATTTTTCTCACTACAGGCAGCTTCACAAGCATGGCAACCAATACAGTTATCGGCATTAAAATAAAAACCATGTTGTTTATAACGATCAGGATTCTCACCAATCCCTGCATCACTGTTAATATTTAAACTGTATCCACATAACGCATCATCGGTGGGTACGGTATCAATAGAATTACCATATTGATTGATTTTTTTACTATTTTCTTTGCGTAGTCGTGCGTATTTTGGCTCATTTTCACGTACAGTAAACATTGGTACTCCCCTTAAAACTTACGCATTTCCATGCTTAATTTAGCCGCTGCTGCTTGATCTTCAATGCGCTCAATCCGTACTGCATTTTGTTTATAAGCAGGCTGGCGTGAATGCGGATCTAATAAACCCAGCGTCAAACGATTAGCACAATCATGGAAGTGAAATGGAAGAAAGACCATGTTCTTTGCTACCCGTTGTGTGGGTGTTGCCATAACAATCGCATCCGCACGGCGTGAGACTAAACGGACATAATCACCCCGTTGAATCCCTAACTCTGCCGCCGCATCAGGGCTAATTTCTATAAAGGGAATGGGACTGTATTTATTATTATTAGCAATTTTTCCTGTTTTAGTACGCCCATGCCAATGCTCAATTAAACGTCCTGTATTAAGCCAAAATGGAAACCTGTCATCTGGGACTTCATTATTATCAACAAAAGGAAGCGGGATTAACTTCGCTTTACCATCAGCATACCGAAACGTCGCTGTTTCGGTATAAAGACGTTTACCACCTTTGGGTGGCTCTTCACCTGCGGCTTTTTGTTCTGCGGTATACGGCCATTGGACGCCGCGTTTTTCCTCTAACATCTCATGGTTCATACCCGAAATATCCGCCAGCCGACCCACTGATAACTCCCCCATTTCTAAGAAAATATCACCCGCTTTTTCAGGAAAATTAACCTTGCCTTCACGATTAAAACGCTCTGCCATGCGATTAAAAATCCACAAATCAGGCTTGGAGTCAGCAGGGGCTTTCATCAAAGGGGTAATGCGGCTAATGCGCCGCTCGGTATTGGTCATCACGCCATCTTTCTCCGCCCATGTGCCAGCGGGGAGAAACACATGCGCGTATTGGTTACTTTCAGAATCTTGATAACAATCCTGTACCACGCAGAATTCCAATTTTTCCATCGCTTTACGAATCCGTGCGGTATTGGGTAGGGACGACAGTGGATTAGTGGCAATTAACCAAATACCTTTAATCTCACCCGTTTCAATCGCCGCATAAATATCGGTTTGAAACATGCCACGCTTTTTAGGAAAGAACTCAGGATCGACATTCCAAAACTTAGCAATATCCTCACGATCTTGTGCATTTTCTAACACACGGTGATTAGGTAAACCTGAGCAAGATGACCATTCACGCGTACCCATTGCATTACACTGCCCTGTAATGGATAGCGATGTACCGCCCGCTTTGCCTATATTGCCCGTTAATAGTGCAAGATTATTAATTCCTACCACACCATCTGATCCATGCGTGGATTGATTAATCCCCATTGTCCAAATCTGCATAGCTGCTGGTGCTTTCGCAAACAAGCGTGCCACATTGCGAATCGTATCTTCATCAATGCCACAGATTTTTTGTGCAATGACGGGATCATAATTAGCCACTTCCGCTCTTAATGCCTCAATTCCATTGGTGTTTGCTTCGATATAATCCTTATCTTCCAAGCCCTCATCCAAAATCACATACATCATCGAATTTTGCAGTACCACATCCGTTCCTGGCGTAATAGCAAGGTGCATATGAGCATTTTGAGCCAGCATAGTGACCCGAGGATCAATCACAATCAGCGGAAAATTACGCTTCTCCTGCGCCTCTTTCATGCGCCAGTAAATAATCGGATGCTGCTCAGGTAAATTAGAGCCCCAAGCAATCAAACAATCCGTATGTTCAAAATCCTCATAACAGCCAGGAGGACCATCTGAACCAAATGAGCGCTTATAGCCCGATACGGCAGACGCCATACAGAGCGTTGTATTGCCATCATAATTATTCGTACCAATCAAACCACGAGTGAGTTTACCCAAGGTATAAAACTCTTCCGTAAGCATTTGCCCTGTTGAAATAACCGCAAAAGAATCACGCCCATACGTTTCTTGGATACGTTTGATTTCATCATAGGTTTTATCCAATGTGGTATCCCAATCAGACGCCTGCCAGTCCTGATGCCAATGATCTCGCATTAAAGGTACTGTGCCACGTCCAGCAGAATCAAATAACTCATGCTCAAAAATACCTTTTAAACACAATTTACCACGGTTGACATCAGCATCCGCTACACCGCGCGAGCTAACAGGCTTCCCTGCTTCATTGAAGCCCACTTCAATAGAACAACCTGTGGAGCAATAGCCACAAGCCGCATATTTCCATTCTTTAACGCCCTTATCGGCTATTTTAATGGGATTTTTTTTAGTACGTCCGAATAACATGAAACATCTCTTGGTTGATAACTCAGTAAACACTATTAAGCAAATATTGTGCCAAAAACACAAGATATTAATGAAACCTTATGGAATAGCTATCCCATTGATATAATTAAATATAGATTATTGACATACAAAAATAGCAATAAAAAAGCGTACAGCTTAGTTTCTATGCTTTATTTTGGTGCATGGTGAATGAGATGGGATAAGATAGATGTAAAATGGGTAGTGGTATAAAACTGTGGTTTTTTAAAGTTGAATATAACCTGACAGAATTTGGAAGGATTCTATAACTAATACTAAAAGCACTAGAAAGCTGGGGAATAAATATTTACAAAAAATATCTGATATTCGTTTTAACACATAATGCCCGATGTTAGGAGAATGATATTTTTTATGCTAGGTTTTGTTGATATTTGATTGATAATAATTTCCTCACATATCATTATCTAACTATTTTATTAGATCCTTACTTCGTCAAAATAATACACAATCAAATATCAACAGAGCCTAAGACTTTTTCTTCGCTATCGCTGCCTTTCTCTTCGCATCCGCTACTTTTTTCTTAGCGACTACATCCGCTTTTTCTGTTTTTTCTTTCTCTTTCTTTGCCTTAGCACGACGTTTTTTAGCTAGCAAATTACGTCGTAATCGAGCCTTTTCAGCCTTTTTAGCATTGGCTTTTTCTTCACGTTTTGCCTTGGCTTCCAACTGCTTTGGTGTAAGTTCTTTTTTCTTTGGTGCCGTTTTTTTACCTGCTTTTTTCTTGCCACGACCTTTACGTTCAGGCGCCTTTGCCAATAACTCCTGACATTCCTCTAAAGACAATGTCGTTGGATCGTAGTCCTTTGATGGCATTTTGGCATTCTTATTACCATCCGTAATATAAGGTCCCCAGCGCCCTTTTAGAATCTGAATACCTTCCTCTTCCCAGCTTGCAATAATACGATCCAAATCAGCTTGCTTCTTATCCACCACCAATTTCAATGCACGCTCAGGTGTAATCGTATAAGGGTTAATATCCTCATCTTTAGGCAATGATACAAACTTACTGCCATATTTAACATACGGTCCAAAACGTCCAAAATTAGTGGACATTTTTTCACCTTCAGGGGTTTCACCTAAATCACGCGGTAATTGGAACAGCACCATTGCATCATCAAGTGTCACTGAGTCCATTTTCTGACCCGGCAATAAGCTGGCAAATTTTGGCTTATCCTCATCGTCTTTCGTGCCGCACTGAACAAACGGACCATAACGCCCCATACGCACGGATACTGGCTTTCCATTTTCAGGATGGTCACCCAAAACGCGTGCTTGCATGACTTCTTCACGGCTTACATTGGCGTCTTTATCCACCACTAATTCATGGAATGGCTCCCAAAAATCTTTAAGTAAAGGAATCCAATTTTTTTCACCTAAAGAGACATCATCTAACTGACCTTCCAGATTAGCCGTAAAGTCATAATCCACATATTTAGTGAAGTGCATCGTCAAAAAACGACTCACTATTTTACCAATATCGGTAGGAAAAAAGCGGCGACTCTCGATTTCTACATATTCACGTGATTGCAAGGTTGATATAATACTGGCATAGGTCGATGGACGACCAATATCATACTCTTCCAGCGTCTTAACCAAGCTAGCTTCTGAATAACGTGGTGGAGGATCTGTAAAATGCTGATCCGCAGAGATTTCATGCAATGTCAGTACATCACCCTGTTCCATTTCAGGCAGTATTTTTTCTTTGCTATTATCTTTTGCACCATCATCCAAGCCTTCTTTATACACACGCATAAAACCTGCATGATGAATGGAAGAACCTGTAGCACGGAAAAAACTATCGTCATTAGGTGATAAATCAGCAGAAACTGTATTCATAGTGGCATGAATCATTTGGCACGCAATAGTGCGCTTCCAAATTAAGGAATACAGCTTGTATTGCTCATCTGTCAGATACTTTTTAATTTCGCTTGGTACATGAAAGGCAGAGGTTGGGCGAATTGCCTCATGCGCTTCCTGTGCATTTTTAGATTTGGTTTTAAATTTTCGTGGCTCAGGATTGACAAAATCCTTACCATAACGCTCAATAATAAGAGTGCGTATCTCATCAACGGCTTCATTAGCCAACGTCACCGAGTCAGTACGCATATAGGTAATTAAACCAACAGGACCATCGCCCAAATCAATCCCTTCATAAAGCTGTTGCGCCACACTCATGGTACGACGGGTATTGAAATAAAGCTTTCTTGAACCTTCTTGCTGCAAGGTAGAGGTGGTAAAGGGTGCTGTTGGTTGACGCCTACGTTGCTTCTTTTCTAAGCGCGTAACCGTCACATTACCATTAGCATCTTTTAGTAGTTTATTTTTTGCCGCAGTGGCATCTTTTTCATTATTAAGATCAAACTGTTTAAGCGCCTTACCCTCATAAGTGTGTAGCTTCGGTGAGAATTCTTCGCCATTTTTATCAACTAAACCTTGTAGTGTCCAATACTCTTTAGGATTAAATGCTTCAATTTCTTCATCACGTTCCACAATCATGCGCAATGCAGGGCTTTGAACACGACCTGCGGATAAACCTGGCTTGATTTTCTTCCATAACAGTGGCGATATATTAAAGCCTACCAGATAATCCAATGCACGACGCGCCTGTTGTGCATCCACCATAGGCATAGAAAGACCACGTGGATTAGCGACCGCCTCTTGTACCGCTGTTTTAGTGATTTCATGAAACACCACCCGCTGTACATTAATGCCTTCCAGTACGTTCTTTTCTTTCAGCAGCTCCAATAAATGCCATGAAATTGCCTCACCCTCGCGATCGGGGTCAGTCGCCAGATAGAGGTTATCAACGTTCTTTAACGCTTTAACGATTTTATCAACATGCTTTTTATTGCGATCAATAATCTGATACTTCATCGCAAAATCATTTTCGGTATCAATTGCACCCGTTTTAGGCACGAGATCACGCACATGACCGTAAGAAGCTAGCACCTTAGTGCCTTTCCCTAAATATTTTTCAATTGTTTTTCCCTTCGCGGGTGACTCAACAATAACGAGACTTTTGCTCATATTTTTATCTTTAGTAATTTAATTTTTGAATTTTAAATGGTAGACCATTATTAGGAAGCCGCCACTAGACAAAAAGCAACCTTCTTATTTATTTTGCGCAACCATACACTGTAAAAGGAAGTTTAGTAAAGAAATTCCCTGCAGATATTATTTATGTAGCCAATCCAAAATTAATCTAACAAATAGAAATCATCGCATCAGCGGTTTCCACCCATTGCTTGCTATCCAATAAAGCGGATCTATTCATAAATGAGCGCCCTTGCATAGACTCTAGCCGCTTAGATGATGTATCATCTTGCTTAATATTAGCATTATCAATCACTTCAACCGCACCTTTACGATTATTGCAAACTAACATCATATCGCAACCTGCCTCCATTGCCGCTTCTGCTCGCTCTGTAAAACCACCAATGACCGATGCGCCCTGCATACTTAAATCATCACTAAATATCACACCATCAAATGCAAGTTTTTGCCGTAAAATTTGCTGAAGCCAGAAAGAAGAAAATCCTGCGGGGTGCTTATCAACTTCAGAATAGATCACATGTGCTGGCATAATGGCATCCAGTCCTTTTTTGATGAGTTCCGCAAAGGGTTGCATATCCTGACTCCAGATTTCATCAAATGAACGCTTATCGATAGGAATATCGGTATGCGAATCTGCCACAACTGCGCCATGCCCAGGGAAATGCTTACCTGTTGAAGCCATTCCTGCTTCATGCATGCCATTTATATACGCTATTGCTAACATTGATACAGTGTCAGGCTGACGATGAAAAGCACGGTCTCCAATCACGTCACTCACGCCATAATTCAAATCCAAGACAGGCGCAAAGCTAAAGTCAATATCCACAGCACGAAGCTCTGATGCCATTAACCAGCCATGATGATGTGATAGTTGTAGAAATGTTTGCTCATTATCAGACACGTCATATAATGCTGCTAAGGATGGCAGAGTAGTAAACTCCTTACGAAAGCGCTGCACCCGCCCTCCTTCGTGGTCAACCGCTATTAATAATTCGCGCGATGTTGACCGCCTGATTTGCTTTACTAAATATTCCAACTGTTCAATTGACTCATAATTGCGTCCAAATAAAATCACCCCACCTGTCAATGGGTGCGCTAATAATTCTTTTTCTTCTGCACTTAATACGGTGTCTTTTAAATCTAGCATGAGTGGTGCTATGCTCATTAACTGTCCCTCTTATAAAATTTGGCAAAGATATGTCTTTTTTTTAATACTATATTATCGGACAGATGACCGCTTGCACACTACACTTTTAATTATACGCTTAGCTAGGAAAACTAAAATGAAACATAAAATAATATTATTCAGCGCATTAATCACCTTATCAACAACCGCTTCAGCAGACTGGTGGGATGGCTGGAATAACACCAATAATACCAGTAACTTTCAGGGCAACTCAAAGGGAAGTACCTATGGCAAGACTCAAGGCAACAGCACAGGTGCAGGAAAGGCAAATAGTTGGGGTATGAGCAAAGGTGATGTTGATGGAAAAGTCAACTTCAACCTAAATTTCAAAGGCAAAGGACGCACCTATATGGACTCTAAAACTGCTGCTGATGGCGCAACAAATGCTTCAGGAAATACACAAAGTAATGCTATGGGTAATGCATTGAATAATAGCTATTTATCAAGCTATGGCACAGGATCAAATAATCAAAATGGTAAGGGTTATGGCGCCAACCTTCCCTTTGGTGGCAATAATAACTTTTTCGGTAATAACACCCCTGTTCCAATGGGCTATGGAGTGCCAAATTTTACTATGCCACTATATCAACAAACGCCTTATCTATATCGTCCTCTGCCAATGCAAACGCCAACACCCTATGGTAATCGAGGATATGGAAATTACCCAACGCAGAAGACTCAGCAGAATATGCAAACTAATAATAGGCTGAAAAATATGCAGCAAAAGATGAATGAGCAAGAAAAGCAGTACAATGCCTTTGTTGCAAAAATGAAGGCTCAACAAAAAGAAATGATGGAGGACTTTGCCAAACAACGGGAGATGATAGCCAAATAGTACCACCCTAACACTGCTTAAATTTCACACGGATTAGAAAAATGCAAACTATTTTTCTAATTAATGAAGACATCCTCTTGGGACTCCTTATTTGCTCTTCTTTTATTCGTTCCGCGTTGAAATAGATACTTTTATCCATAGATAAGATTTTCTTTTCAGGCTTCCATGACAAGCTCCATCGTACTCAATTAAATAAAAGGAGAATACAATGAGTGCGAGCGAGACATACCCCAAAGGAAATTTACAACGACAACGTTATAGCCAGGTTGATCTACTTTCCTCGGATGGACGCATTGGTCGTCTGCGTTATTTTTTCTATTCGATTATATTACCTTTTCTGGTTTTTTGGGTGCTTGCAGCAGTAGCGGGTCTACTCAGTAAAATGAATAATATCGGGCAGGTTATCGGTTATATTGTTCTTGCTGCCGCAATAGGCGCCGCGTTGTATTTATTATTCCAATTAACAATACAACGTTGTCATGATTTTAATGTGAGTGGCTGGCTCTCTACCCTTATTTTAATCCCGTTTGGAACGCTTATTTTTTGGTTAATCCCGGGCAGTAACAGTATCAACCGCTACGGTGAGCCACCAGAACCTACGTCTAAATGGGTTAGAATAGGTGCTTACTTATTATTTACCGCACTGATCGCTGCTCTCACTTATTTGCTTTTAAAATCAAGTGTTTCGATGAATTTATCGTAAATTATTATAGGTGTTTAGTGTTTAGTATCCACCTTTCCCCCTCTCCAAATATTTAAGCGATACAGGAAAATATTAAATATTATACGTATCTTCACTATAAATTACGGATTACGGAGCAACACTCCAGCCTAATTTATTTCGTAGGATACGGTAATAGTCATATTCCTCTGGGTGGATGAGTGTCAGCCTGTGTTTGTTCTGACGAATAATGACTTTATCACCCGCTCGTAGCTCTATATTCGCTTGCCCATCAAAAGACAGTCGTGAATTTACTTCACGACTTTCACATAAGCTTATTTCTATCACACCTTTATTACTCACCACGATGGGGCGATTACTTAGCGTATGCGGGCAAATAGGCACTAGCACAACCGCATCCAACCCTGGATGTAAAATAGGCCCGCCACCTGACAGGGAGTAAGCCGTTGATCCTGTTGGTGTGGCAACAACAATGCCATCCGCACGTTGTCTATTCACAAATTTCCCATCTATATGTGTCGTAAACTCAATCATACGAATATCATTACGCACATGAAAAACCACATCATTAACCGCGCAACCTTCACCTAAAAGAGTATCGCCACGATAAGCACTAGCATGTAACAGTGAGCGTGATTCTTTGATACATTTTCCTTTAAACATAGCATCAAGCTGCGCAATGATTTGATCTGGGGAAATATCAACAAGAAAGCCTAGGCGACCTAGGTTGATACCAATAATAGGAATACTGTATTCACTAAGAAAACGTCCTATTTTTAATAAAGTGCCATCACCACCGACAACAATCGCAATATCAATCGCTTCCGCTATCTCTTGATCACTGCTTGCATCCAGACCAAGAAATCGGGCAGATGTTTTATCAGTATAGACTTGGAAATTATGCTGATTAAAAAAACGATGTAATGTTTTAAGTGCAACGCTAATGCGCTCATCATTGTCTTTAGAAAATAAACCAATGGTAGAAAATGGGGTCATAGTAGGTGACTTTATTAGAGAAATAATTAGACTCTTGACAGCCTGCGGCTCTATTGCAATTATAGTTCTGTCGTTTTTTCAAATAATTTCACAGATGCTGTAGCGTACACCTTTAAAGCCTGAACCTTGCTTTGACTAAAAAACTAAACTATTCACTCCTTATCATATCAGGAACATCCGTTATATGCCCAACCAAGCAACAGATTTAAATGATCGCGCCAAGCACTTATTAAAAGTGCTGGTTGAAGGCTATATTGAAGATGGTCAGCCTGTTGCTTCCACTACATTAGCACGACGTAGCGGCTTACAGCTTAGTTCTGCGACCATACGCAACGTGATGTCATCACTAGAGAAAAAAGGCTATATCCATGCGCCTCATACCTCAGCAGGACGCGTTCCAACCTCTCGCGGCTATCGCTTATTTGTTGATACAATGGTTGATATTAACCCTCTTGATGCTCCCCTATTGCGAGTGGTTGAAGAAAAACTTAATAGACAGCAATCTGTCAACGGCTTAATCCAATCCGCATCAGGCGTGCTTTCAGGAATAACCCAATTTGCAGGTATTATCAGTATACCGAGAGCACAAGCGGTTGCTATTCGCCATATTGAATTTTTACAACTCTCGGCCACTCAAGTTTTAGTGGTACTGGTCATGGCAAATAACGATGTGCAAAACCGCATTATTCAGGTAGAACGTGATTTCACCAGTGCTGAGTTACAACAATCAAGCAACTATCTCAATGACGTATTGGTTGGAAAAGGCTTGTCACAAGCACGCGATGTTTTATTAAATGATATGAAACAAGTGCGTAAAGATATGAACCAAATGATGATGTCCGCGATTGAGCTAGGCGAAAAAGCATTGGATCTAGGGGATGATACTATTACTGAAAGCTGTGTTATCGCAGGAAAAACCAATCTAATGGAATACGATGATCTTGGTGATATTCAAAAACTACGCCAACTATTTGCGGCATTCAATCAAAAGCGCGACGTATTAAGTCTGCTGGATAAATGCCTGCAAGCAGATGGTGTGCAGATTTTCATTGGCAAAGAATCAGGGTATACCATTTTTGATGATTGTAGCGTGGTAACAGCACCCTACCGCTTAGATGACAATCAAATAGGCGTGCTAGGTGTAGTAGGACCTAAGCGCATGCAATATGACCGGGTGATTCCTGTTGTTGATGTTACCGCTAAGTTATTAACTGCCGCATTGAGGACTCAGGAGTAAAAAAAAGGTAAAATAACACAGCTATCTTTCATCAAACATTGCTACTGTACGGTACCTAAACGCTTCTCAAAAGTTTTATTTAACATGTCCTGCAACCCTTTCGCCTGCTCTAACGTTCTTTGCTCATGTTCAAGAAGGTTCGCATATTGATCTGCCTCTGCCGTTGCAACACTACTCCCTCCACAAGCGGATAAAACCAATAAAGAGGTAAACGCAAATAATCTTAGTCTTATTTTAGCCATAAAGTTGTCCCTGTTTTGTTATTATTAAGTAAAGTTAGTGTAATCTGTTTGCATAATGAGAACACAGCTAAACAAGATAAGAGGTTCCTCTGACAGAGAACCTATATATTTTTTCACAGATAGATAAAAATATTTTATGTGCATGTTCTATAATGATAAACTAAGAATAAGCCACAACTAACGTCCAATAGAGATACAGCCGCTATACTAGCTCAACATTAATCCTTTAGAAGTAAAAGTTTTAGCTTTTCAAACAATAATATTATGAAAATTAATCGTTTTATGCAAAGCAACCCTTTGGATAAAGATCTTATAAGACCTCCAACAGTAGCGGCATTACCGACCCGCTCTAAATGGTCTTTGTCTAGGATTCTTATCACGATTATTTTCAAGCTACTACACCTAATCAAATGGATAGTACTGAGCAGTATTATTTTCTACTTAGCAATCCTAATCATCTTTCGCTGGCTTCCTCTACCAACGTCTGCTTTTATCTGGAATCAAAACCAACTAGCAGCGCATCAACCAAAGATATACCGACCTGCACGATATGAATGGATCAACTGGGAAGACATTTCTCCAGAAATAGCAGTAGCGGTTATAGCAGCAGAAGATCAACGCTTCCCAACACATTGGGGTATTGATACCATTGAGTTACGCAAAGTACTATCAAATGCCTCTCGAAAAAAAGGCTCAATACGTGGCGCAAGCACTCTGACACAGCAATTAGCTAAAAATTTATTTTTATGGAATGGACGCAGTTATTCACGCAAAGTAGTAGAGGCGTTTATCGCCATTTCATTGGAGTTAGTTTGGTCAAAAAAACGCATTTTAGAGGTGTACTTGAATGTAGCACAGTTTGCCAATGTTACTTTTGGGGTTAAAGCATCCAGTAAATTGTTATTCCACAAAACACCCAAAGAGTTAACACTAGAACAAGCAGCCTATCTAGCAGCAGTATTGCCCACCCCCGCCAAATCAGATGTACATAATCCCAGCGACAGCTTGAAAAAAAGGCAACGCTGGATATTAAAACAGATGAAACAATTAGGCGGAGTAGCTTATTTGAAAAAGTTATAACTAAAAAAATAACCACCGCATGGAATAAACCTCATAACAAAGTGTTTACCTTATTAAATGCGCGTATAAAACGCATCATTTTACATACGACCCAACACTTACATGAGGTACATCCATAACAAACATGAATATCACACACATTAAAATATTAGCTTTAACATTGTTGATAGCAACATCTTCATTAAATGCAGATAGCAGTAAAAATAAAGTACAGGCTAATTTAGAAGGAATTGAATTACCTGAAAACTATAAAGACTGGAAGGTAATTTCAGCCTCACATCGTACCGATAATAAATCCATGCGAATCATTTTAGGAAATGATATTGCCATTAAGGCAGCTCGCTCTAAAAATACAAATCCGTGGCCTGATGGAACTATTTTAGGCAAATTAGTTTGGAAGCAAACCGCAGAGGAAAATTGGTCGACTGCAATCGCACCAAAAGAATTTATTCATGCAGAGTTTATGCTAAAAGATAGCAAAAAATATAAAGAAAACGGCACAGGATGGGGCTGGGCACGCTGGTTAGGAAAAGAGCAAAAGCCCTATGGTAATGATAAAGACTTAAATCAATCCTGTATTGCTTGTCATACACCTGTTAAAGGAAGAGATTGGGTATATAGCACACCTGTTGAGCTACCATAACGTAGTTTATAGAGAGGTTATCTAGGTAACTTCTCTATAGGTACGGAAAGACGGAAAGACAAGCCACAATACATCTCACTCACTTAAAATAAAATATATGTCTACATTTTTAGTAGAACTGGAACACTGTATTCCAGCATTAAGGCGCTACGCTTGCTCATTGCTGTACAAACAAGAAGAGGCGGATGACTTAGTGCAAGATTGCTTAGAACGTGCAATAAAAAAGCAATCACTATGGCAGCAAGGCACATCCTTACGAGCTTGGCTATTTACCATGCAGCATAATTTATATGTCAATCAACTCAAAAAACTCAGCAGACAACCCCAAATGAGTTCAGAAATAGAACAATTAAAACATAGCGTTGAGCCA
>JAGLBQ010000098.1 GCA_023146675.1 Cocleimonas sp.
CGTACAAAGAAGTTGCAGAGATAATGAAAATACCATTAGGCACGGTTATGTCGCGCTTATCGCGCGCCCGAAAATCACTCCAAACATTAATGAACGGTGAGACGATTTCCTCACAACCTGTATTGAGACGCGTCAAATGAACAATAAAACAATTGAAATTCAAGAAGATGATTTACACGCTTATGTTGATAATCAACTCTCTGTAGAAAAAATCGAAGCCGTTGAAGCATTAATGCGAAAAGATCCCGCCATTGCACAGCAAGTAGATCAATGGCAACAACAGAATAAAGCAATTACCGCGTTGTTTTCTAATGATGAATCTCTACCTGTTCCTGAGAAACTAAAACTCAAAAATATAATGTCAGAAGCAAAAAAAAATAAACCCAATACGTATAAAATACCTTGGTTTTATTCAATGGCGGCCTCCTTATTCCTGCTAGTTATAGGAGGCACGCTGGGCTGGTTTGCACACGGTTTATCACAGCCTCTAACAAAAAATACCACAAATTTTGTAAACTCCGCCATTTCAGCACATCAAGTGTATACCGTTGAAGTTTTACATCCTGTTGAAGTCAATGCGGATAAACAAAAACATTTAGTTGCATGGTTATCAAAGCGTATTAACCACTCCCTAGCTGTACCTAATTTAGAAGAGTATGGATATGACTTTCTCGGTGGAAGATTATTATCAATGCGAAAGGGCAAGGCTGCGGCGCAATTGATGTTTGAGAATAATGAAGGTAAACGCGTAACACTTCTGGTTTCTAAAAACCAAAGCTATCGTGATCAAGCATTACATTTAAAAAATATTGATAATATAAATGCTTATTATTGGATGGATTCAAAGGTTGCTTACTCTATAACAGGTGAAATGAACTCTAGTGCATTGCGTAAGTTATCAAAATCTGTTTACCAACAATTAAATGTAAAACTATCTGCGAAATTAGCTAGCTTATAAGCCTTTGTTAAATTAGTACAAAACACCCACTAACACTAAACCTCATCTAGCAGCCATAGCTGGTTTTCATATCCCCGTACTTTTTTATGGTAGCTAACGACTCTTGTACCCTCTTTAGTCTTTTTATAGGCAACATCAAGTACATTTTGTGTTGCTCTATTTTGAATAAAATACCAGTGTGAATTATCCTCAAGCGCAACGAGCTTCCATTCTTGATGATCATTGGAACGTCGTTTTCTGGTTGCCAAACCTATTTTAGCACCATCTTTTTTATCTTCCCCCTTAACTTCAAGCACTTGGTTTGTACCCGTTTTCTGGATAAAAATAAAGCCCTCTTGTTTATTTGTAGGAATCAACTGCCATGACTGCGTGTTAATTATATTTTTTTCCGTTGTAATCACTGTTTGCTTATCATCATCCAGACTTAATAACTTGTTAACTAACTGTGGCTGTAGGTAATACACTTCATTAGCCTTAATTGCATTAGATAGAATCCCCTTTCTAGCTTTACTTACCTTGGTGGTTTTCTTTTTAGTTTGTTGAGATTGGTTTGATTTTTTCTGAGTTTTATTGAGCTCTTTCACTTTTTTATTTCTACGTCGATACCACCCTATAACGGCTACCGTTAGTAATAAGAGAAGATTCACAATCCAAGCAGGCAAATATCCATAGAGAAAAGCAAAAATCGGCGCTAATTCTGTTTTAATCTCCGCAAATGTTTCACCAGCCCTACTATCAACAATATCACCTTGTTTTAGTTTTTTATAATGGGTGATATAGAGATTCTCATCCCCCTGCACTTTTTTAAGGCGCTTATTTTTCTCGTACTCCCATGCATCAACAGGGTCTAGATTATTCCAAGCTATAAACAGTTGCTTTTGTTGATTACTAATCTTTAGATCATATTTATCCACCATAAAAAAATAGGTGCGGGCAATATCTCCAAAAACAGATTTAGGCGGTTCAGCCATACGCTGTGCAAAAGAAACCTCCATATCAGGCTTGCCATATAAACGCTGTTCGCCTGAGATCATGCCATATTTATAATTGCTGCGATCACCATTAATCTCACCAATCGCAGGGACAAGATTATGCATATCGGCTTCCATCTGCTTAAAAGTTGCGTTGCTATTGCGGCAGTTTAAACGCCCTCCCTGCTGCCAGCAGCGTAATTGATGACCGAACAGCCAAGCAGGAACCACATGTTCCCACTCAATACGCTGTGAACGGTTTTTATTTTTACGATATTTAAAGCCGCAACTGCTATGAATTGGAATGAGTTTCTTGCCGACAGTTTTATAACGGCAACCGCTATAGAAAGCAATGGGATGCTTAGGATAAACCTGAGTTGCTAACAGGCGTTTAGATTTACTAAAGGAGTAGGCTTCGCGCGTTAAACCCTGAATTTCAGGATCAATAGTGGCAATATCTTCTTCAAAAATATCGCCATTTTGCTCTAGATAATAGATTCTATTATCGTTTGTTATTGACTGTAGCAACTCACCCGACTGCAAGTCATTGAAAACACCCGTGTCACCGCTACTAAAAAACGCTTGTGGTTTGTAGTCTTCTGCATGGCTAGGAATCGATAACAATAAAAGGCAAAGAAGAAAAATGATTTTATGGAGATGCATAATAGGTCTTTTAGAAATGAAATATTAGGTAGTGGGTCATTTCTGTGAAATGACCCACTACCTAATATTGTTTAGCCCGCTATCAAAGAACGCTTATAAGTTCTGGTTCGATTTTTCCATCCTGCTAGCCAACGTTTTTCATTATTAGCCTTTGGTGAATTTCTCACACGTCTTTCCAATACAGCCTCCGTTGCCCGAGAAAATTCATCGAGTGCCTGCGCACCTGCTTCAACAGGCTGCATTTCTTGTAATGCCTGCAATAATCCCCAGCCCTTATTATTATAGCGTTCACTGGCTTTCGTCCCTTTACCTTTGAAATTAATATAATCCATTAAGGGATACCAACCACCTTTGGTATGCGCTAAGGCATTATAGTTTGCAATAATTCTCTTACGATCTTGTGGTGGTGCAAGTTTTACTATTTCTGGAATGGATTCATGGATGCGGTCAAAAAAGAATTGTGTTTGTAGCTCTTTGGTATTCAGTAATAACATTTTTAACTGGCGAAATTCTTTATCATTTTTAGCGTGTTCAAAGGTTACTTTGTTCTTCCATGGTGCTCCTGTGTGTCGCGCTGCTGCTAGCCATGACGGTATCTCTACCTTGTTTTTTGCAAAGTAATCAATCATTGCAGGGAATGTTTCATCAAAGCGTTTAGATTCTCCTGCGGGATACCAGATAAAATGCCCTATTCCCACCGATGCAAAATTTTCACCCGCTGCCCATATCATTAATTTGTCTGGGTTCGATGATGCTTCATTTAGATAAATTTTATCGCTAATAATACGCAACTCATAAGCAGAAAGACGTGGACGCTCTACACCTTTTGGATAGTGAATAACACGTGGCGGTTTTACCGTGATAGCTGCAGGAGCTTCGATAATCTCAGGAGGCTTAACCACAACCGTTAATGGTGGTGCTGGACGTGACTGACAAGCTGATAAAACAATGACTACTACACTAGCAAAGGTAGCAAGTTGCAAGACTTTCATGATCTTCCCCTTAATTAGAAGGTTGGTTCTAACATTCAGAGAACCACTAAGATTCTAAAAAATTAGCCGACTAGAACAACCCTTTATTATTTGTATGAATTATTGGATAAAGAATGTGATTATCAGCTCAAAATCTGTTCTTAGTCAAATAAAACATTGCTAGTTTTTTCTCCTAACATTTCTTTTTTCAAACTTTGCTGTGCGGGTCGATTAGACAGCCAGATACCAAAGAGTGCTTTTTTAAAGGGAAGGGATTTAATTGTCGTCAACACTTTACTATTTTTAATAACCTGAGTACCTGTCGTTGGCGTATAAACAAAATCAAACTCATCACCTTTAACTATTTTCTGCTTAAATGCAGACATAAACTGATTTATCTGTGGATGTAATGCTGCCATTTTTCCACTTGTTGCGTTATGAAAACCTTCTCTCGTTGCTGTAATCATTTTTTCTGAGGTAATAAACCTTGAGATAATTTTCAAACGAATTGCCATTACCTCATTTGACTGCACTATCTTATTAGCATTAGCATTCTTTGCTTTTAAATAAAGCCCGCCTGCATATAAAGTTAGTACAAATTTAGTCCGCACTCCCGCACCATTTAACAACAATGTTTTACCCGAAACCTCCATTTTATCAGGCAGAGTAACACCACCCGCCGTATAAGCAATGGCATTTACAGAACTCATCAACAAACAGAATAAGACAATAAAATAGCTAATAATACGCATGCAAAACCTCCAATAATGAGACATTTAAGTATAGACCAGCAATGTAAAGTTATTCTGGAGAATAATTTATTATGCGCTTATTTGCTCACATTTATAGAAGAACAAGCCAACAAAATATAGCAGCACCACTCACGAAGAAAAGCCCACCTCCTATCGATAAATTACATTAATAGTCCCGATATAATAAAAACCACTTGCAAAATATTAGCTATTGGTAATATACTAAGACTGTCTACACAGTTACCAGCAATTGCAAATGGGTATTTTCAATTGTCTTAGTGTGTAGGTTTCATACCCTCCTAGCGGTTGGCGCCTTTTTCGAAAGGCGTCCTTTTTTTGCCCGCAATAAACGCACCCGCGCTTTAATACCTTCTAATAAATCTTTAATTACGGTGTATGTTTACGACTGGTACTTACCTTACCATAATCGCCTTTTGAAGTTTCTTGAATATTTTTGATATATCCATACTAGCATTGCCTTTAGAGACTGTCTTCAATTCCTTCTCAAGCTTTTTACTAAGTGCCTTTTCTGCAACTGCTTCCTTTAAGTTCTCGGATACTTTCAAAGTATCTACACCACCATCAGCTAATTTCTTCTTTAAAACCAAGCTGTCAAAACGTCCTAGATCTGTTGTAAAGCGCTCTTCTAACTTGTCTAACTCGATAATATTCTCTGTAATTGCCTGTTGATACACTTTCAAACCATCCAACATATCATCTATTTTTTTCAAAATCGTTTGCTTAAAGGCTGGGTTTTTCATTTTTTCATGCTTTATTTCTGTTTTAGCTAAACGAGCTGAAAGTATCTGATGGCGCTCTTTCAATGATTTTGTCGCTCCTTTTGACATGATTATTTTACTTTTAAAAACACTAATTAGCTCTTCACGCGTGGAGTAAATAGCAAGTAATTGTTCATCCTGCATTTTCTTTAATGCGCTTACCTTATCCCTTTTTTGTTTTTCTTTATATTCCTCTATACGTTGCTGTCTTATCGTTTCTATTTCTTTTATCTGCACTAATGACAGTCGTTTCTTCTTACGCAAGCCTCTTTGGTTTAATTCTATATGTCCATGCTTAGCCGCAACAGGTGGTATTTTATCAGAGTAGAATACATTTCCTTTGTCATCAACCCAGCGGTATAAACCTGCATAGGCTGAGCATGACAACAGCAGACTTATTATGATTATGGAAAATTTTTTCATTATGTATTTAGACTATTTTTATTATAATAACGAAACTGATAACTTTTCAGACTATCACAATTTAATTTTCAACACGTTTTTTATCCGATAAGATGCATTTAACCAGCAGACTATAAATACTATGAAACCCTATCAAAAAGAATTTCTTAACTTTGCAATCGATAACAATGTATTGCGCTTTGGCGAAGTAACGTTAAAATCAGGACGATTAAGCCCCTATTTTTTCAATTTTGGATTATTTCAAACAGGCTCTGCACTCGCTCGTTTAGGCGATTACTATGCGCAAGCTATCGTAGATTCTGGCATCAAGTTTGATATGCTTTTTGGTCCCGCTTATAAAGGAATCCCACTAGTTTCTGTTATTGCTGCAACCTTGTATGAAAAGCATGGCATTGATTACGCTTATGCCTACAACCGCAAAGAAGTCAAAGATCATGGCGAAGGAGGCAATATTGTTGGCGCGCCCTTGGAAGGTCGTGTATTGATTGTCGATGATGTGATTAGCGCAGGAACAGCCTGCCGTGAAGCAGCACAGATAGTTGAAGATAATGGTGCAACATTAGCAGGCATTGCCATTTCACTAGACCGCCAAGAAAAAGGACAAGGGGAGAAGTCAGCGGTACAAGAAGTTGAAGAAAGCTATCGTATTGAAGTCATTAATATTATTGGACTAGAAGATGTCATTGAACATATCAAAGCAAGTATTAATAATGATGCGTTGATTGCCCAAATTGATGCTTATCGCAAACGCTATGGGGTAATTTAATTCGCATTCCTATGCCAAAAGTGCACATTATCTTCACGATATGATTCAAGCATCAGCGGCTTATTATCCGCAGGAAATAATACGCAAATCTCTCCTTTACGCACAGTATTGTAAATTGGAATTCCCCGTTGCTGATAGCGCTGCACTATTTTTTTTGCAGGATGCTTAAATTTATTATGGTAGCCTGCAGAATTTAACGCCAGCTTAGGGTTTACCGCATCAATAAAGCGTTCTATTGATGAGGTGGCGCTTCCATGATGCGGAATTAGCAATACCTCAGATTTTAACTTAGCCGCTTGATTCTCAAGCAAAGACAACTCGACCTCTTTTTCAATATCCCCCGTCAGTAATAAACTATGATATTGATTAGAAACACGCAGTACGCAAGAAATGTTGTTATCAGATAGCTCGTCGGTTAAAAATGCCTCTGCATTAGGATGTAAAAACTCAAATTCCACTCCATCCCACTCCCACTTTTGTCCAGCCTGACATTTTGTTATCTTATGATTTTTTAAAAGCTGTGTATTACTGCTAATAATCTCATCTGATTTTATGATTTTTAGCACCGCTACTGTACCACCACGATGATCTATATCCTCATGTGATAATACTATTTTATCAAGATGCTCAATGCCTCTAGACTGTAAAAATGGCAATACCACCAGCTTCCCCGCATCAAAGTTTTCATTAGCTTTTGGTCCCGTATCATAAACGAGTACATGATTTTTTGTCTGTACTACCGATGCTAAACCCTGCCCTACATCTAACAGGGTATAAACAAATGCACTTTGCTGTTGAACCACTTGAGGTTGATGACTAAACACAGGGATTAATAATAAGGCTCCCAACCACTTACCAGGAAAACCTCTCGGTAAGAAGAGAAATAATAAACTCAGCATCATGACTAAAATAAATGGCGTCGATAGCGCTTGAAGATTCAGCATCGTAAAGGGAAAACCATCCAACCACCCTAAAAAGCTCATTAAATAATCAATATTAAATACGGCTAATTGCAATAAAGTCTGACTCAAAAAAGGAGCTATCACCAATAGAAGCATTGCCAATAGGATCAACGGAACAATAATGACCGTTACCCATGGAATAGCTATTAGATTAGCAAGAGGAGAGATAAGTGATGCACTTCCAAAAAAGAAAATAGTTAATGGAAACATGCCAAATGACAGCATTAATTGAAGCGATATAAAAGAAAAAGGCGACTTTTTACGCCGCCGATGGGTGTAAAGTAAAATCAAAATGACCGCAGTAAATGACAACCAAAAACTAGCATTCATGGGAGCAAATGGATCAATTAATAAGACAATAATGAGAGCAATAGCAATAATATTAAGCGTCATCACACGCTGACGCTGTAGCAATGCGATCACCACACCACACACCATAATCAGACTACGTTGTGTGGGCAAAGTAAAACCAGCCAGAAGCGCGTATATTGCCGCCAATGTAATTGCTAAAAAAGCACCTGCAATACGCACTGGTATTTTTTGATAGAGCGCAGGAAATAGCCACCAAAGCGCCGCAATCAACAAATACCCAAAACCTGCCACCATACCAATGTGCAAGCCAGAAATAGCAATTAAATGACTCGTTCCTGTGTGTCGAAACAGCTCCCATTGCGACTCACTAATCTCATCACGGCTAGCGACTGCCAATGCACTAATAATGGCATTAGCATTATTATTAGAAGAGTCGTTAGCAAGCAACTGGTTAATTTTATAAGCTATTTTTTGACGCTGATAATGCAGTGAATACCAAGGTGGTGGTTTTAATAAGACATTCTGCACAGAATGACGCACATATCCCGTCGCCCTAATTCTGTTCGTAAACAACCATTTTTCATAATCAAAACCACCCTGATTCATAAAACCATTAGGTTGTTTTAGGCGCACTAGAAAACACCACTTCTGCCCTGCTGCTAATTTTTTCGTTTCATTTTTCTTACGGTGATAAAAGCTAAGTTTAATTCTGCCTTTTAAGTTAATGTTTTGCCCAATCTTATCCTTGCTTTGCATGACCCTTGCAGCACTCACATCAAAATAAAACCGCCAACGCTTATCTTGTCGCTGAGGAATATTCGCAATAATCCCTTCGATCACTAAATATTTACCAACAAGTTCGCTGTGCAAACGAGTATCAATAATTGATTTTGCTGTTATTGATGCATAAGTGATACTTAAAAGACTACTTAATAGAAAGATCGACAGTGGCTTAATAATGGGTTTAGAATACGAAAAAAAAATCAGTAATAAGGTAGCAACTAATAAAGAAAGCAGCACACTTGTATTGGGTAAAGAAGAAAAAAACTGCAACAAAAAAACACCTAAAAAAAACCCACCAGCTATTATTTGCATATAAAAACCCGTTCTGATAAATTCTCAATTATTAAATTTTGCGCAGCTAAAATGAGTAAAAAATAAGCTTTTACTTGATCCGAAAATTGTATACTTCCCCCTATAAAACATGGCTTAATATACAGAATCTTGCTTTCTAATAACAATCGTCAAAATTCTATTTCGACACTTGAATTATTGACCAAATATTCAACACCCTCTCATGTCAAAAGCGTTTTTTAAAAAATATTCTCCTAATCCAAAGCAGTTCAAAAAGAATAAAGCGTTAAGTATTTTAGGCGATCATTTATACCGCCCAAGCTTGTGGCTTCTTAACCGCCATTCTGTTGCTAAAGCATTTGCTATTGGGCTATTTTGCGCTTGGCTTCCGCTCCCGTTTCAAACAGTACTCGCTGCAATATTAGCCGTTTATTTCTGCGCCCATATTCCTCTTTCTGTTGGCTTAGTCTTTATCACCAACCCAATTACCATCCCGCCAATGTTTTATTTCTCTTACTGGCTAGGCAATAAATTATTACTACAAGAAGGGGGAAGCTTTAATTTTGAATTAAGCTGGGAATGGTTAACAACAGGAATGCTACAGGTTTGGCAACCCTTACTCTTTGGTAGCCTTATACTTGGTATTATTTCTTCTATTTTAGGCTATATCACCATCCATTTGCTCTGGCGATATAATATCAAAAAGCGTTGGCAAGAAAGAAAAGCACGTCGAATATTACGCAAACAAAAAAAAGCAGAAGTAAGGCTGGCAAAACACACGCCAAAATAGGACAGCGCACTCTCTTGCTCAAGATCAAGGTAATAAATTTCAGATTAGTATAAATAAACAACAATCAAAAATTAAGCTGATATATTATAAGAATTTAAAATTTAAACTATAGCAAGGAACCAAAAATGATAGATATAGACCATCTGAATGAACAAAACCATGAAATTTCAGAATTAACCAAAGTGCTTAGCTTTATGATAACGGATCGTGAAATTTGCGATACCAATATTCTCAATCAGCTATTTTTTGACTATATCCGCAAAGTCACTGAACATTTACAACTGGAAGAAAAAACCTTATACCAGCCTTTAATGATGCATAATGATAATGCAACGCGTCAGGTGGCAAACCGTTTTCTATCAGGATCAAGTGAGATAAAGCGCGTTTTTAAACAATACCAAAAGCGCTGGTGGCGTCATCGTGTACTTTATATCAAAAATCATGACAAGTTTATTAAAGACTCTGATGATATGTTTGATATGGTATTTGACCGTATTGTTGATGCAGCTGAGCACCTATACCCTGTCGTACGCGATGTAATAGATGAGAAAGAATTAGCCTAGATATTGAAACATAACTCTATGGAATAAGAATTTAATAACGGATGTTATTAAATTTGCATACCTAAATAGGCAAGCATCTACAACTAAAATCCCCGCTTAAAACACGGCGGGGATATTGATACCAAAAAGCTATTTACAGATTACTAGCATTCTGCTCAAGGTACTCTGCAACGCCATCAGGTGTGTCTTTCATACCTGCATCGCCTTCTGTCCAACCCGCAGGGCAAACTTCACCATGCTCTTCGTGGAATTGCAATGCATCAACCATACGCAACATTTCATCAATATCTCTTCCTAATGGCAGATCATTAACCACTTGATGACGCACTGTTCCATTTTCATCAATAAGGAATGAACCACGGAATGCTACGTTGCCATCTGGAGTTTCAACGCCATACGCCTGACAAATTGAGTGATTCATATCAGCAACTAATGGGTAACCCACTGCGCCAATTCCGCCATCATTGATAGCGGTGTTACGCCATGCGTTATGAGTGAAATGAGAGTCAATAGAAACACCAATAACTTCTACATTACGCTTTTTAAACTGATCCATACGATGATCAAAAGCCAATAATTCAGAAGGACATACAAACGTAAAGTCTAAGGGGTAAAAGAAAATTACCGCCGCTTTGCCTTTGATAGTTTCAGATAGGGTAAATTCATCAACAATTGTGCCATCAGCTAATACAGCAGGAGCGGTAAAATCAGGAGCATCACGACCAACGAGTACAGACATATTTATTTCCTTTGAGAGTGCTAAAAGGCAGGAGTGTAGCATATAAAAATCAGGAAAATAGTGTGAATGCTATTTGTAAGGAATTCACTTTGAACGGGTTATAAGAAGGCATCAATCCTTCTTATAACCCAACAACCTTAAGCACTTGTAAATCGTAATAACCCTATCCTTAGCTTTATTGATAGTGCTTGCAATAAAACTTGATTAAAAGCAGTATGTCTGGTCATCTATTTTAATCATCAAAGATACAACAAGAAGAGATGCCTGCTATGAATAAAGATAATATAAGGGATGCTGGGTTAAAAGTGACCCAACCAAGAGTTAAAATACTTGCCTTATTAGAAGATGCAGACCAGCAACATTTTAGCGCTGAAGAAATTTACAATAAATTAACCGCAGAGGGTACTAAAGTTGGCTTGGCAACCGTATACCGAGTATTAACACAATTTGAAGCCGCAGGTCTGGTTATACGGCATAATTTTGAGAGCGAACAAGCTGTTTTTGAGTTAGATGAAGGCAGTCATCACGATCATATGGTTGACTTGAAAACAGGAAAAATCATTGAATTTAGAGATGAAATTATAGAGCAACGGCAGCTAGAAATAGCAAAAGAACATGGCTTTGTCTTATCTGAACATTCCCTCACCCTCTATGGTGAGTTTATTGATAAGAAATGAGGATTTCAACTTGAATGCTTTCAAAAGGTGCGTAGTCACTAGACAACAATTGATAGCATTCAAGCTCGGTCTAAACTAACATTTATTTTATTCCTATACTTGCTTCAACCCCAGTGGATCAGCGGGGTCTAACCCTTCCATTAATACCTGTTTACGATCATGATGAGTAATTTGATAAATCAGCCCCATCCAATTCGATAAAATGGCAGCAGCCGTATCATGCCACGTATTATGCAAATGGTTACTAATCAGTTTTTCAGGAAACTCAGGTACCTCTGTCCCTTGACTTAACGCATCAACAACTTTTTCTTGGTATTCATCAAAAAATGCTTGGGTGTAGCGGTCAAAATAGTTTTTAGGGAACGGTGGATAATGTTCCAAATCACCCCTAATAAAACGCAATATCTCACGTTTATATTCCTTCACTAGGCTAATACTGTCGTACTCAGGATGCCCTTGAAAATACACAGTACGAATACCGTCTTCACTTACCGCAAGATGCACGCCTGCTTTTTTAGCCTCGACCAAAATCGGCAGGTTTGCTGCTTCAAATTGCTTGCGGTCAATCTGGTTATAACGTGAATGCGGTACATTAAATTGTGTGTTAATACCATTGACTAAGGGGTGTTGTATCATTACATGATGCCTATACACTCCCCAGCGTTTG
>JAGLBQ010000099.1 GCA_023146675.1 Cocleimonas sp.
AATAAATGCACATTAGTATAAGACGCATCAGGAGGCTGTTGCAACTAACATCTTATTTGACCGAAAAACTAAGATTTTCACGCCTAACGTGTACTTTAAATATCCTTATTAGCGGCATAAAAAAAGACATGAAGTTTTGTGCTTCATGTCTTTTTGATCTCTCTGAGTTTGACTTAGATGATCTGTTAGAAAAATAACACCCCCCATCGCCACGGCGACCACCACGAGCCGTTCCCATATATCTAGCAACTAACCGACGTGTTTCACGTTTATGCTTTTGTCGTTTTGATGTTCGTGTTTTTTTATGTACACCACCTTTGCGCATCAAAGGATTATTAGCAACAGGGTTGCCTCTTTGATTCACCGTGGTTTGGTTTCTTGTTGGCATAATTTATTCCAGTTTAAATATATTGCGGAAGCACCATCAGGATGACAGCGCTCCCAGTCTTTTACGGCTAAGCCGCCTTTGGCAAGGTAAACCAATGCGGCTGTTTAACTTTCTTTAAACGCTTACATACATATTTATCACGCATAAGAAACTCTGGACCTTGCTCTGTTTTTTGAAATGCAAAACGAGAAGGCAGTTTTGTATACAATGAACGCGGCGGCTTGGTATAAGTAATATTCTTTAATACCGCACCTGTTTCAAAGCTATGATAATAAATGGTATCAATACCAAGATCATGACGAATAAAGTCAATCGTTGCTGCTAACATCGCCTCTTCCCAAACCTTTGCATAGGGGGCTAAAATAACATTTGCGTAGGTTTGCAACTCTTCTTCACTGTAATCGCCATACCACTCATCACCATCTCTGACGGCTTCACGCACCTCACCTACCCAATCACATTGAATTTCTTCAATCAGCACTTCATTGGTTTCAAAGTCTAGATCAAGACGTACCCATGCAAGCGTTTCACGTTGACCCTCATCCATTGTTGGGTGTCCACACATATTAAAAGTATGCAGATCATCTGGTTTGACTAGTTTCTCAAATTGCTCGGTATGATCCGTTGCCATATTCAATTGCAATACAAGGTGATACCCCTTACGGCTCATTTGATTCCAACGCCAATCTTTTGCACCCTCTCCCCATTGAGACAAAGAGGTTACAAATGCCAATGGCTTTTCATCCCAGATCATTTCTAATTGTTCTGCATTAATAATGCCATTTCCTGCCAGTCCCAATGCTCTTTTTACCATCGCTTTATTAAGCAACTTTGCATAAGGCGACTGACGCAGCTGATTAATCGGCATAGAGGCATCACCAATATAATCTTTTAACAGCATTAACGCATAACGGTCTCTAAAATAGTAAAACACATTACGCTCACCTGAAAGACAGGCAATAATTTCTTTAAGTTGTTGTAACTCCATAATAAATCTCTTTTGATCGTTCTCCAACAGGAGAGGTTTTAATGGGTATCGGAATGCACTCCTTTACTCTCGATATTTGCCGATACCATTGCCCAGCGTTAGGGCTTATCAAATTTGCTTTAAGATTGTTTAAATTTTGTATGTTTTTCATCATTACTCTCCTATTTTATTTCTAGCCTTTCGCCTAGCTTCCAAGTGGAAGCTAGGCATCTAAGTTTTTAGCCTTTTACACACACCACTTGCTTTAAGGTATGTACAACTTCTACTAAGTCATGCTGATCTTTCATTACCTTGTCTATATCCTTATACGCAGCAGGGATTTCATCAACAAGACCTTTATCTTTACGGCATTCAACACCTTCCGTTAAGGCTTCTAAATCAAAACGATTGAATTGACGCTTTGCCGCTGAACGACTCATTTTGCGTCCCGCACCATGTGAGCAGGAACAAAATGAAGCTTTCATTCCTTTACCACGCACAATAAAAGATTTGGCGCCCATGCTACCTGGGATAATGCCAAGCTCGCCCGTTGCAGCACTAATCGCACCTTTGCGGGTAATAAAGACATTTGCACCATAATGCGTTTCTTTTTGTACATAATTATGATGGCAATTAATCGCTTCCTTCGTTGCCACAAAGGGCGGTAACTCAGCTTGTAAAGACTTGACCACCATACGCATCATTTCACGACGATTAATCATCGCGTAATCCTGCGCCCAGTTAACCGCCTCCACATAATCATCAAAATGCTGCGCGCCATCAGTAAAATACGCGAGGTCTTTATCAGGCAGATAACCCAATTGATTACCCATATCTTTCTTTGCCAGATTGATAAAATAACGACCTATCGCATTGCCAATACCCCGACTGCCAGAGTGCAACATAATCCACACATCATCATTTTCATCCAGACACAGCTCGATAAAATGATTGCCACCACCCAAGGTGCCAAGTTGGTGACCCCATGTGCGATGAAAATTGCGCACCATTTTAGTTAAGCCTGCATGTTTATCAGTAATGGATTGCAATGGTTTTGCCATTGCATTTAAGGTTGAAGCCTTGACCTTGTCACGCGGATGCATATCAAAACCAACAGGAATCACCGCTTCAATTGCGCGTCGAGAACGGCGTAATGAATCAGGCAAATCCTTAGCTTTTAATGAAATCCGCACCGCATTCATACCACAGCCAATATCCACACCCACCGCCGCAGGAATAATGGCATCTTTGGTTGGAATCACGGAGCCGACCGTAGCACCCTTGCCCACATGCACATCAGGCATTGCAGCAATATGGTGATGAATAAAGGGTAATTGAGAGATATTCGTTAATTGCGTCATTGCTGCACTATCCACATCTCGGGTGTAAATCTTTACAGGTACCTTTCCTTTATTTAAAGTTATTTGAACGGGCATAATAATTACCTATTATTTTATTAATATTTCATATTTATTAGGCGTAGTAGTGCCTTAAACAATTTGTATTATTTTTTAATAATTGTTTATTCTATTTTATGAAATATTCTTGGTGATTTATTAAATAATTTCTCAAATAAAGAATCTATTCCTACTGTATAGATTCTTTATTTGGAACTTATTTTCTTTAAATCATCCTAATCTTCAGGCATAAAAAAACCCTGAAGGCAAACGCCAGTCAGGGTTTTTATCCTTGTAGTTTCCTACAAGTTAATTTGCTGAGTGACGTGAACAGTCTCCCAGCAGATGCATAGGAGAGTTAGCTTTTATAGTCTTGTGTTATAGTCATTGTGTAAATCTCCTATTTATCAATTAGTTTTCATCATTATTTCTTTTGTGTTTAAAAGAAATAGAATAGTGTTTGAAACGCGGGTCGATTATGAAGGATTTTATTAAACATTGTCAACAAATAATTTAATTAAACTGATAAATACCACTTCATACTTTGTATTTTAAATATACCGACTTTTATTTTGCAATACTTTTAAGAATAAACAAAAAAGTAGCTTTGCGAAAATTCATTTTCTGTGATTGTTAAATTGCTAACCAAAATTAGTAAACAGTGCGCTACAATATTGTAAATTACCTATAGTAGGCGCCCCTTTATGGACTCTCATCAAATACAACAAAAAATAGCAGCAGCACGCACTAAACTAATATTAGATAAACCCTTTCTTGGTGCTTTGGTTTTGCGCTTACCTTTGCAGGAAGCCAACCCTGAATGGTGCAAAACGACAGGAACAGATGCGCGAAAATTCTATTATAATCCTGAGTATATTGAAGCATTACGTCCTATTGAAATGCAATTTGTCTTAGCACATGAGGCGCTACATTGCGCCTTATCGCATTTTGCACGCAAGGAGCATCGGGTTAAACATCGCTGGGATCTAGCCTGTGATTATGCAATTAACCCCATTCTTCTTGCAGATGGGTTAACGCCTCCACCAAATGTGATGGTGTTAAAGCAATACGAAGGGATGTCGGCTGAGGAGATTTATCCCTTATTGAGCGATAATGATCATAGCGAAACGATGGATCAGCATCTTTATGATAAGCAGGATAATCCTAATGAGGGTGGGCAGGATCAACAAGAAAATCCGCTAGATGAGCAAAATGAAAATAAACCACCGCCTAAAAAAGGCAAATCTCATGGCAATCAAAAAGATCCTGATAATAACAATTCAAACGGTTCAGGTGAGCAGCAATTTGATGAGAGTGCAGGTGGAAATACCGCGCCCCCTCCCCCCTTGAATCAGGCAGAAGCAGAAGAGTTAAGCATCCAATGGCAACAACGCATGGCAGGTGCGGCACAACAAGCGGAGCAGGCAGGAAAGCTGAGTGGCGTAATGAAGCGTTTGGTAGAGACATTAAGGCAACCACGTCTACCGTGGCGCGCATTACTCGCCCGTTATATGACCGCCATAGCGCGTGATGATTATAGTTATACGCGCCCCTCAACCCGACGCGGTGATCCCGCTATTTTCCCCACACTAAAAAGCGATGAAGTGAATGTTGTGGTGGGGCTGGATGTGAGTGGTTCTGTGAGTGATAAAGAGCTTAATAACTGCCTAGCAGAAATTAATGCGATTAAGGGACAAATGCGAGCACAAATTACGCTCATTGCTTGCGACTCTGAGATTGTGGAAGGCTTTCCCTGTCTCTTTGAGCCTTGGGAAGAAGCAACACTACCTGAAGAAATTGCAGGCGGCGGTACAACTGATTTTCGTCCTGTATTTAACTGGGCAGAACAACAAGATAAACAACCCGATATTGTAATTTATTTTACGGATACACAAGGAGATTTTCCTGCTTATGCACCTAGCTATCAAGTTATTTGGCTAGTTAAAGGTAAAGGTCAAGTGCCTTGGGGTCAACGAATTCAGCTTAATTAAAATAGAGTACGTTTCCCGTCATATTTAAGAAATAGACATGAATACAAGTGCAATTCAGCTTCACTCCTTTGTATCTCAAGAGATAGGTAAGCTGTGTAAGGTCTAGTGTTTCCAACGCTATTGAGGCTTTATCTGAAATTTAACGTACCCACCTATTGAATGTGTCAAACTTTGACCTCCCCCAAATAATAAAAAAAACAGGTCATTATGAATAATATAACCTTTATGGTATGCCCCCACGACACCGCTAAAAATCCTGAGAGATGGTTCATGTTCGCTCAATTTTTAACACAGCGTATCCAGAACAGTATTAAGTTTGAACAAAGCTTAGATTTCATCGATTTTCATGAAAAACTGAATTCAGGTGGTTTAATTTATGCTAATCCACAAGATTCTTTAAAACTAATAAAAACAAATGGTTACATACCGATTGCTCGTCCTGTTAATTTATTCGATGAGATTGTTTTTCTTACGAGTAATAATATAAAAAATCCTACATTACAAGATTTTGCGGGCAGCACTGTCATTAGTGTCACATCGATGATGGTGACACAAGTAGGTATCAACTATTTAGAGCGGCAACATATTAAACCCTTAGAAGTACTGTCTAGATCGAGCTGGATGACGGTTGTTAGACATATTTATCGCGGTGAAAATGATTTTGGTCTGGTCTATAAAGATTTTTATGATGGTTTAACTAACTTGAGTAAAAGAAACTTACAAAAAGTAGGAGAAACACAGGATGCAAGCATACATCATAATTTTCTCATTGCCCCAGAATTACAAACAATGACAGACACAATTAAACATTATTTACTCAACATGAAGGATGACAGCCCTCAAGGTGAAGAAATTCTTAATAATTTAGGTATTCAAAAATTAGTCTCCGTGAGTAAAAATGATATTTTACACCCATGGGATTCAGCTAAACATACCATTGACGTCATGGCTAATAAATTAGCTCATCCCCCTTCCTTATGCCATCATCATCACCCTACAGATAATATCAAAAACAATAGCCCTTGCTCTGATGTTATTTTAAACCATAAGAATCTATAGATATTCAGGTATCCTACATTTTCCAGTTGATACTTTATTCATTGAAATTGACTGCTTTAGCCATCAATTCCATAATGTGCAAACTATTTTTTAAAATGGTTATCCTCAAGCCTCATCAGGGGCATTTCTCATATGATCTGCAACATTGCTAAATGACGACTCTAATGTCATTAGCAATAGTTCATTATCGATGATCTGCTCTTGAAGTGCTTGGTTCATACAGTTCAGCCACTGATCTCGTTCTAATGAGGTTATTTTGAAGGGTAAATGCCGTGCGCGTAAACGAGGATGACCGTATTCTTCAATATACAACGAAGGACCTCCCAACCAACCTGATAAAAATAAGAAAAGTTTTTTTCTTGAAACTCTCAATGATTTTGCATGTAAATCACGCAATTCAGATACATCATCACGTGCATCCATTAAATCATAGAAGCGATCAACTAACTGATGAACTCCTTTTTCACCACCGAGTTGATCATATTGAGATTGAGGCGTTGATTGCATGTTAATACCACGGTTAAATTAGAAAGCGGTATAGTTTCTCATAAAAAAGATCATTATAGATATTTCTTTACTATCCTTTTATTTTAATAAAGTAAAAACAAAATAGATAAAATTTCAAGCTGATAGGAAAAGACTGTTAATTTGCACTCCTTAGCCTATCAATATTGTGATAATTAATTATCATCACCCTCAAAAGTAACTTTAGTCGTCATCTTATGCACCGTACCTGATGTATCGGTAATGGTATAGTTTACCAACTCTGCACCTGTACAATTTTTAGAAAAACCATTCATGTCTTCAATAAAATGCGTACAGTTGGAGTATCCCGCTGTATTATAGTTAGTTCCCCAACCTCTAGACTGATGAAGTAGATCCGTAATTGATGCTTGATCAAACACATTTTTTGTTAAAACCGAATCATATTTTGATTCACAGTTAATGCTCACACCGTTATGCGTACCCGACGTTACAACTTCACCGCTAGAAAAATCTGCATAAATTTTAACCTTTAGCGTTGAACCATCCGTACAAGATACCTCAGTCGACCTATTTCGTTGTAGATCTTTTATATCTAAAGACGAAATACCACTTTTTAATTTGAACACTTCACTACTGGTTCCTGTTGAATATTGTTGCGTGACATATTCAAGATCCCCCTTATGACCGCCTTCTGAGGTGGATAACACTATGCGTCCTTCAACTTGTGTCGTTCTTGGTTGTTTCAAGGTTAATTTTGCAACGGGATCCATCTCATTCACACCACCAAGAAATGGTTCAGTATCAGTAGAACCACCACCACCACAGGCAGTTAAAACAACCAAAGAAAAAATACTAGTGACAATAATTGTTTTGCTCATTGTGTTACCTCTCATATAATTAACAGGACATCTAAAACATAGTACAATTCTCTAGATATTGTAATAACAGCGCGTGCTTTACTAGGCTTTATTTATCTGACAAACGAATATCATTAAGGTTCGTTATGCCAAAATGGCTTACCTACCGTGAGCGTACTAGCCTGAGCCATATCTCT